>CAIUZK010000086.1 GCA_903903635.1 uncultured Bacteroidota bacterium | reverse complement strand
ATCAGGAAGAATTTATACTGCTTATCTGCTTCGTGTAAGTCGAGACAAATAAAGTACAAAATTTATGTTTGGCTTTATAATGGGATAATATTTCTGGCGAGTCAACTTATCTCCTGAATTAAAGCAATATATGGTCTTCGTAGAGCAATATTTTCTACGTTAAGGATTAAAATCATCACTCACCTAAAGCAGATAAGCAGTTAATTTATATCACAGGGGATATCACGGACTATTGATTGCGCCCAACTATGAATAATAAACACTATATAAACTGTAAGGTAGTATCAGGCTAAATGCACTTGTAGGGAAAACCAGACGATTTTGCAGGATGACTCATAACAGCATGCGCATTTTTTATGTAAGAATACAAGTAAGAATTTCAATGCATATAAATATTTTGCTTAAAACACAATTTAATAAGAAAATGGAATCGCGCTATATTGGTGCTGATTTGGGCTTTTTAAAAAATAAATCGTAATCTTGCAATTCTTTTTCCAGCATTTAATTCTTAAATATTGCACCAATTTCTGCCTGATTAATGTTTAATTTGCTGGCCGGAGTTTTAAATTTTTTTTACAAATGAACAGTTCACTTTACATCAACCTGCTTAAAAAGGTTTTAATAGACTATCACCGGATGGAATTAGGTGAATATAAACCTGTGTACTTTACTCATCCTTCTCTTAAATCAAAGGTATTTATTGCTTTTGATAATTATTTAAGGAGTAGAAACCTTGCTGTTTGTAAAGTGGTTAAGTTTAAGAAAGAAGAACGTATTAATGGAGTAGATTGGCCCGCTTATGCAGATTCTATGGTTGGTATGAAGCGGATCGACAATATAGAGTTTTGCTTCAGAGAAGTCATTAAGAATAATGTCCCTGGTGATTTTATTGAAACAGGTGTTTGGCGCGGAGGCTCTGTAATTTTCATGAAAGCCTTATTGAAAGATGCAGGTATTAATAACAGAGTAGTATGGGTAGCCGATTCATTCGAAGGATTACCAAAACCGAATGATGAAAAATATGAAGCTGATAAAGGTGATATCCATTATATTTTTAAGGAATTAGCTATTCCATTAGAGACGGTAAAATATAATTTCTCAAAATATGACCTCCTCGATGATAATGTGAAATTTCTAAAAGGCTGGTTTAAGGACACTCTACCAGTAGCGCCAATTAATAAATTGGCAATATTAAGGCTCGATGGCGATATGTACGAATCTACCATGGATGGATTGGTTAATTTATATTCAAAACTTTCTGTAGGCGGATTTATTATTATTGATGACTGGGGAGTTGTTGAAGCTTGTAAAAAAGCAGTAATTGACTTCAGAACAAAACACAATATTACAGAAGAGATTGTAACGATAGATCAGGCTGGTGTATATTGGCGGAAAGAAAAACAAATCTGATTAGTTGATGCTACCTTTAATATTTAATAAAATCTCAGTATTAGAACATTTTCTTATTCTTTTTTACTGATGAAAGATATTCTTCCAGATCCCTTGAAGGTTTAAGCCAGAGTAGCATTAATATATAGATAATAATTATTGTGCTGCTTCTCATTATTGCATCTGCAAATGTATGTACATAAACGTGCCTGTCGGGATTGAAAAAATAAGGAAAGTATACTCCTGCAATAACAGCAGGTATGGCTGCAATTATTATCTTTATAGTATTAAATGAAAATGGTTGCATTCCTGCTTTTTTCCATACAAATATAAATTTGATTATGTTGTAGAGTATTAGTGTAATACTGCTTGCCCAGGCTGCACCTGTTATTCCATAACGGGGTATCAGATTTCTTAATAGAAGAAAAAGTATTGTAGAGATTATCAGGGAAACATAAAAATTAAACTTGTAGTAATTGGTAATGGATAATACAAGATCATTCATACCAGTAGCTACATTTACCATCTGACCCACTAATAAGATCATAAATACCGGTATTAATCCTGAGTAATTTTTACCCTTACCAATTATTGCCACCGCATTATCAAGGTTGCAATACATTATCATAGCAAAAGCAACTGTTGGAATAAGTAAATTAAGTGACGACCGTACAAAAATATCTTTTGCTTTTTCTGTGTCTTTCTCTGCAAATGCATTAGCGAATGCCGAAAAGCTGGCTTGCAGGAATGCCCTGGTGGGCATATACACTAGTGAAATAAAGTATACAGCCACTGTATACACAGCCAGTGTACTTAACCCCTTATGGTCATAAAAGGGAATTAATAGAGAGTCTAGATACCCCATTAGTATAATAGATATGTTCAAAAGGTTGTGGTACCAGGAAAAATGAACTATCTCTTTATATTCTTCTTTAGTAAAACTACTCTTATCAAATAATAAACCAAATCCCTTGGTCTTAAAGGATATAATAAAAAATATAACGACTGGTACAAAATAGACTAATACTGAACCGATCACTAAAAAGTCAAATTTAATAATATCAAAACCGAACAGCAGTATCAGTATAATATTGAGGACCCGGAGCAGTATCTCTCTCATAAATGAAGAAATAGCAACTTTCATTTGCGAACATAGATATTGTTCCAATATTGTCATATATACAAACAACAAGGTATATATTGGTAGCAATAAATAATATCGTTTCCATAATGGCTCATCTTCAGGTTGAAAATGATGTATCACCCAATCGGGTACTATAAAGTAAATAACTGATATAATAGCAAGAAAAAATAAGGGAAGCGCCAAACAAAGTGAAATCAGCGTTTTTCTTTTTTTGCTGTTATCATTATACCTATGGATAAATACTGCCAATGTATTATTCAATCCTATCGGGGCCATAACAGATATCAAAATAGCCCATTTGGTAAGATTATTAATGAATCCATACTGCTGCTGTGGTACATACTTTGTTGATAACCATAAAATTAAGGCGCCAAGTATAGCACCTGTTAATACGACTATTGAAGTTTTAACTGATTGCCTGATGACAATTCCCATTAGTTTATTTTAGGAGGAAAAAGAGATTATTGATTGTTCGCAAAGGTATAACATCACTGAAATAAATAATCTTTATTAAGGTTTATTAACCTAATCTTGTCACATAAAATTAGAAATTCTTAAATTAGATCATTCATGCTCCATCAAATTTATTGTAATTGGTTAAATAAGAATAAGACATAGACAATTTGGACACAATTTTATTAGATAGAAGGTTTTGTGGAATTCTTTTTTGCAATGAAATTATATTTGCCAAAAATCCCGGTATAGTATAGTCGGTATATTGTTTTAATTGGGCTACATCTCTGATTTTAAGATTTCTGATCATCCGCCACCAAGTATCGTATACCATAATATTTTTCAAGCCTTTACCTTGGTTTTTATAATAAAACAGTAAATAATCATGAATTACTACCTTCGGATTGACAGATAAAGTTCGCGTCAGTTGGCTGGCATTATAACTGACTGTTATCAGAGGTTTGGAAATATATATGTTTTTGTTTTTGTATTCGTTAATCCATCTTACATAACATTCTATATCTGTTAACCAGTTTAAACGTTCATCAAATAACAGGTTTTCATTTTTGCGGAACATCAATACACTTGGTACACCGATTATATTATCAGACATCAATAAATAAGGGTTCTTCAATAGTTTACTGAATTGGGTCTTACTTAAAGTTCTATCCTCTCTTTTACCAGTTTCTTCTTCAAATGTTATAAAGCCCGAATAGATTATTTTATTATCTTCCTGGGTATGTGCTGCAATAATTTCAAGGCTATTTTCATCTGTAAACCAATCATCATCAAGTACCAGTTTAATCCATTGAGATCGGGCAAATTTCATGCCCTCTACCATGTTTTTTGATGTTCCTAGAGAGGGTGTGTTTTTATGAAATTGTAACGGAAACTCAGGTGTATATTCTTTGATAAATGATTCAATTACGGAAGATTTGCTGTCATCGGTAATGATTACCTCAAAATTTTTGAAAGTCTGTATTCTTATACTTTCCAATAACCTTTTAAGATATTCAACCCGCTCATAGGTAGGGATGCATATGGAAATTAAAGGGGATCTCATTAATATCTATATTTTTTTAAATACTGCAAGAATCGTGCTTCCTTCAATTGAGGATGCAAAAGCACGTACCATAAGTTTATAAATTGGACGTGGAATTAGTTTAAGTAAATTATATAATTTGTTTTTCTGAATAAGCCTTTTCCGATGATACAAAAACCAGTTTTTATACTCGTCAAATGTTGAGGTATTAATATAAGAAACTGCTAAGCCAAAGTAATTAGCTGTTTTTTCTAATGAATCTTTATTCCAGAGTCCGATATGGTGAGGCGGCATATTTAGCGTATTATACATGTCGCTCTTAAACATAAACGGATTACTATTTGGCACCCCAATGATTAACAGGCCATCAGGCTCCACACATTTTATTGCAGAAGATAAAAATGAATGAACATCGAAAACATGCTCAAGAACCTGGAATGAACAAACAACATTGAATCTTATATTTTTTTCTGCAAATGCCTCAACAGGAATATCACTAACATCCAAACCCTGCCCGCGAAGCTCCTTCACCACTTTTTCATTCAGTTCAAGACCCGTAAAATGTTTTATCCCCTTCTTGTTACATAATCTGTAAAACGCCCCGTTCCCACAACCAATTTCCAATACCCGATCTCCTGCTTTTACAAATTTGAGTGCCTCAGAATATTCCCATTTGTTTTGTGGATAGTAGCTTCCTTTACAGTAGGCTTCAAGATCTTCATAAAATTTCCCATCACCCATACTGGATGGAGGATAATAAAACCTGTAACCTGTTGCAGGGCATTCGTATAAGTTCAAGTCAGAATCATGAAAAAACCGCTTTACATCTAATTGAATATCATTCAGGTATTGTGATAGTATGATTTTCGTATCAAGTTTACCTAATAACTTACATTCATCTTGGTTTGTAACCGGGCTTATTATTTTTTCCTGTAAATCCATTTAATTCAGCTTAGTTGAATAGATTGATGATACAATCAAAAGTAGTAGAAATTACTGGGATTCACTTATAAAATAACAGACAATTATTCAGCGATTCCCGCCAATAAGGAATCGTTAAGTCGAAATTATTTTTAATTTTTTCCTTCGAAAGGATACTCTGAAAGGGCCTTGTAACTTTAGTTGGGTACTGGTCAGTTGAAACAGGCGTAATCCTGGCTTCTATCTTAAGAATATCACAGATATTTACAGCAAAATCATACCAGCTTATAGCACCTTCATTTGAGTAATGATAAATATCAAAGCCTGCATTTCTATTTATTTTACCCGATAGTATTATGCTTTTTATGGCTTCTGCGAGGTCGTAAGTGTAGGTTGGAGTTCCTAACTGGTCAAAGACAACATTGAGTTTACCCGTTGTTTTAGCCTTATTAATTATTGCACTAACAAAATTAGGTTTATCCATGCTGTATAACCAGGATGTCCTGATTATTATCCCTGAATCATAATACCTTGATAATTCCAGCTCACCTTCATATTTCGATTTGCTATAAGCGGATAAGGGGTTACAAATATCTGATTCATAGTAAACGCCACCTTTTTTTCCATCGTAAACTGCATCGGTCGATATATGAATTAATTTCGCACCAATGGTTTTTGCACTAATAGCAAGATTCCTGACTCCTGTTTGATTAATTCTGAAGGCTTGCTCAATATTTGTTTCAGCGCCTTCTACATTTGTATAAGCAGCGCAGTTTATTATATAATCGAATGTGTTCTGGCTAAAATATTTAAGTAAACTGTCAGGATCTGTAATGTCCAACTCCATCTTATTGCAAAAAACAGCATTTAGAGCCGAGTTCTTAAGCGTATTTTTTAATGCAATCGCCAACATTCCCTCTCCACCGGTTACCAGAACTTTCATGAATTATCAATGGATTTCAATTTCAGGAATGTAAGTAACCAATTGAGCGCCCCAGCTTTTTGTAAAGGCAAGTTTTTCAATTATCTCTTTTTTAAAATTCCAGGGAATAATAATTATAATGTCAGGCTTATTATCATTAAAGTACTCACGGGAAACTACGGGAATATGACATTGAGGTAAAAATTTTCCTTGTTTTGATGGTGTATCATCTACAACACACTCAATGATATCTGATTTTATTCCGCAATAATTTAAAAAAGTATTGCCTTTGGCTGCAGCGCCAAAAGCTACAATCTTCTTGTGCTTCATCCTTTCACCTATGATATAGGATACGAAGTTGTACTTGATTAAATTAGTGCTTTCCTGAAAACCGATATAGCTACTGATTTTGTCAACGCCAAGTTGGAATTCTCTATTTAGTAATTCGGCGATATGTTCTGAATTCTTCAGTTCGGTATTTTCTCTATGTTTGATATATATCCTTAATGAACCTCCATGTGTTTCCAACTCCTCAACATCAAATACTTCTAACCCATGGAATTTGAACAATTTTAATATGAAATAAAAAGAAAAATAGGAGAAATGTTCGTGATATATTGTGTCAAATTCATTTTTCTCAATGAGTTTCATCAGGTGAGGAAATTCAAAAGTCATAACACCGGCGGGCTTAAGCAAAATCTTTAAACCTCTCACAAATCCATTAAGGTCTGGTACATGCGCTAAAACATTATTACCTAAAATCAGGTCTGCCTTCTTAACAGCAGATAGCTTCATTGCCAATTCTTCATCGAAAAATTCAACAATTGTATCGATACCTTTTTTTATAGCAATATCAGCCGTACTCTTTGTGGGTTCTATACCAAGAACTGGTATATTTCTCGCCTTAAAATACTGTAACAGATATCCATCATTAGAAGCTATTTCAACTACCAACGAATCTGAATTCAGGTTAAAAAGTGGTATTACCTTATCTACATACCTTTTACTATGTGCCAGCCAGTAATCTGAAACAGAAGAAAAGTATACATAGTCAGAAGCGAAAATTTCTTCTTTTTTCTGGAATTCATCAACCTGAACAAGAAAACAATTGTCGCACACTAAAACCTTCAAAGGATATATACATTCTTTTTGATTGATCTCTTCTTCTGTCAGGAAGGCATTAGAAATTGCTGTACTTCCGAGATCAATAAATACTTTATCTATATTTTTTGAACAAAATCTACACTTCATATGGGATACTTATAATTGTAAATACAGATTTAATACTGAACACAATAACCAAGCAAATCTACAATAATTTTATTCTAAACTTCCGATACCTGCTGTTTATTGTTGGTTTTTATTCGAAATTATGCACTGTAATTATTTTATTTATAGCTTTCGCCAAAACAACATAAAAGTACATTCTATGCTCAGCCAATAACTTTAATGAGGAATTTGCCTATTTTGCGTATCAAATTTTGGTATGGTAACAGGTAACGGCATGGTGGCTAAGAAATTTATAAGTTATGAAGCCAATGATGACTTTTTAATTTTCGCCTCTGGTGTCAGTAATTCAAAAAATACGGATCCAAAGGCCTACCTGCGTGAATCAGACTTGTTGAAGCAACAGATTGAAATGAACAGAGGTAAAACTATTGTTTATTTCAGTACTACCAGTGTTGATGATCCGGCAGAAAATTCCTCGAGCTATGTGGCTCATAAGCTAAGCATGGAAAAATACATTGCTGAGGCAGCAAATCAGTATGTTATTTTCAGGGTTTCGAATCTGGCAGGGAAATCAGCTAATCAAAATACTGTTTTAAATTTTTTCATTCACAACATTTACCATGGCATCCATTTTAATTTATGGCTTAAAGCATGCAGAAACCTGATAGGATTGGATGACTTTTATCGTATCGCAGACTATATCTTAATGCATAACGGCCATCTGAATAAAACAGTAAATATTGCTAATTCTGAAAACTACAGTGTTGCTGAAATTGTCAGCGTAATTGAACAATATTTAAATAAAAAGGCAGATTTTGAACCGATAGACCGCGGTGGTTGTTTTGATATCAATATTTCAGAAACACTGCCGGCTATCAATTCATTAGGAATCAACTTTGGTAATAACTATCTGGAATCAATTTTACACAAATACTACTCGGTCAATGAATTATAAAACAGCCTTAATAAAAAGAAACATAGAGCTGGCTGGTATGTTCCCTTTTGTCATGCTGGGGAAATTGGCCGGGTATATCTTCAGATTAAAAACACAACATCGTATTTTTCTTTTCTATCCTGGTGCTGATTTTGGCGGATCAATTATGGTTAATGCAGATATTGCTGAGTGCATCAAAGATGCAAAGCCAATTATTATTTTCTCGAAAAAGCCCAAAAACAACGGATTAGAACAAAGATTTAAGATAGATGGAGTAAGGGTTCTGGACCTTCATAAATATATTGACAATAAATGGCTGCATTTTTTGAATTTCTTCTTTAGGGGTGTTATTGCTTCCTGGATCAGTAAAGCTGAGAACCCGGTTGTTTTTGGAGGCGAGTGCATGTTTTTTTATAAGATAATTCCGCACGTTAAGAAAAACACCCGCTGCATTGAACTGTGCCACCTCAGCACATGGTTTAATTTTTCGCAGGCATTTATAAAAGATATGGATGTCCGCATATTCAGTACGCCACAAATTAAAAGGGAGGCTGAAAGCCAGTATCAGACTAATGGCGTTCCTGCCCAATATAACAATCGGCTTTTTTTTGTAGACAATAAAGTAGATTTACCTCCATACAGACAAACTGAAAATCCCAGGCTGGAAGTATTATTTGTAGGCCGGGGAGCACCACAAAAAAGGGTGCACCTCATAGCCGCAATTGCAAAGGCCATGCATGATTCGGGCAGTAATGTTCATTTCTCCTTTGTTGGCGATGTGGAGAATATTATTCCCAAAGAAATACAGGAATATTGTACGCTCCATGGTAGCCTGCAACACAATGCACTGGTAAAAACGTATGATGAATCGGATGTACTATTACTTACATCTGCATGGGAGGGGTTGCCCATTGTTGTAATGGATATGATGGCAAGAGGCAAAATCGTTGTTTCAACGGCTGTTGGTGGTATACCCGATTATATTATTGAGGGTGAAACCGGGTTTCTGATTAATGAAACTGAGGAAGATAAAATTGTTTCAGCAGGGGTTGCCTGTTTGAATAAAATTATTGACAACCCTGCCATAAAAACCAGAATTCAGCAAAATGCTTACAATTATGCGCAGGAACATTTCAGTGAAGAAAAATTCTGCAGCACATACAGGAATTTTATTCTTGGCCCATTTCCCGAAAATCTTCTGGATTTTCAAACAGCAAAAGTATAAGTTGCCCATTTAAGTAATCAAAACCAGAAATCATGACCAAAATCAGCTAAAAAAACGGCTTTAGTTGGTTTTAGAAGGGCAAAAGACTTGCAGTTTCAGTGCTTAACTGTAACTTTGCATATTCCTTTTCTTGCATTACATGAAAGGGAACCATTTATGAATCTATTATTTCTAGCAGCAGATCATAATACTCCGATAAATTATTTTCCTGTCGCTCTGCAATTGGTTATTGCTATCGGATTTATAATTGTAATGATGGTGGTTTCTCACCTTCTCGGACCCAAAAGAAGGACGAAGGATAAATTGATCAACTTCGAGAGTGGTATTCCCTCTGTAGGCAATGCCCGTCAACCAATGGGAATCAAGTATTTCCTTGTAGCCATCCTGTTTGTGCTGTTTGATGTTGAAGTCATTTTTTTCTATCCTTATGCAGTGAATTTCAGGTATTTCATTACACAGAATATCGGTAACCAGGTTTTCCTGGAAGTTGTATTATTTGTTGCATTCTTTTTGTGTGGATTTATCTATATAGTTAAGAAAGGCGCTCTTGAGTGGGAAGATTAGGAAATAAGCAAACATAGTTAGCTACAAATTATACAATGTACTGGCAATGTTTGATAAGAGTAGGACAAAAAAGAAAGTTTATTAAAAGACGGATGAGTTATTATAAGTATCGCATCCTGTCTTGATAAAATGAAAAAAGCGTTGGGTTTATGCTTTATGTGATGTGAATCAGACATTTCGTTGAGCATTTTTACTTTTACTTTATTACTTTTTATTTATTATGCCTCGTCCGGTTCAGTATAATTCAAAAATAAAATTGGTGGAGATGCCTGAAGGCTACTCCGGTGAAGGTTTTTACGCCACTACATTTGATAAAGTTGTGGGTCTGGGCCGTGCCAATTCTTTATGGCCTTTGCCATTTGCTACTTCATGCTGCGGTATTGAGTTTATGGCTACAATGGGTTCCAATTATGACCTGGGTCGTTTTGGAGCCGAAAGGATGGGTTTTACACCTCGTCAATGTGATGTGCTTCTTGTAGCTGGAACAATTTCTAAAAAATTAGGGCCTATTCTGCGCCAGGTATATTTGCAAATGGCTGAGCCTCGTTGGGTTATAGCCATTGGCGCTTGTGCCTGTACAGGCGGCATTTTCGATTCATATCCTGTATTGCAGGGTATTGATCAGGTAATACCGGTAGATGTGTATGTACCGGGATGTCCGCCCAGGCCGGAAGGGATACTGGATGGTATTCTGAAACTGCAGGAAATTGTGCAAAATGAAAGCCTGCGCAGAAGGACCAGCGGCGTTTATAAGGAATTGATGGGAAGTTACGGGATAGAGTAGATTTGTTATCAGTGAAAGGTAAGACTAAGTTGAATATCAGATAAATTGTAAACCAGGTAAAAAGCCCTTTTGGGTTTGAGAAATATGGGTTTAACAAATGAAATAATTAAGCAGCGGTTAACAGAAAAGTTTGGCGAACAGCTAACTGAATGGGAAGAACCGTATGGCCTGCTGACATTCAGGGCATCCGCCGGAATGAATCTTAAAGTTCTGCAGTTCCTTTATGACAATGAAGAGATGAAGTTCAGGTTTCTGACTGATCTTACTGCAGTGCATTTCCCAAACAGGAAGGACGAAGAGCTTTGTGTAGTTTATCACCTGCATAACCTAACAGATAATATTCGTTTGCGGATGAAAGTATATGTGCCTGTTGCCAAACCAGACGTGTTTACAGCATCACAATTATTCTCTGCCGCAAACTGGATGGAGCGCGAAGCCTATGACTTTTTTGGAGTTAACTTTTTAGGCCATCCTAACCTCACCAGAATAATGAATGTGGAAGAAATGGATTACTTCCCTATGCGTAAGGAATACCAGATGGAAGATCCTACAAGAAAAGACAAGGATGATGAAATGTTTGGAAGATAGTTTGTTGCCACTGCAAACAGGCTTCTAACAATCATTTTAATTGAGAGAAAAACAGAAGAGAACCGGTGAAAATGAAGTAAATCTATTCAAGGAATTAAAAGAAAAGTCCTTTTCGGGATTTAGGGTTTAAGGTATATGGAAATACTGCATCATCAACAACATCATATCAAGCTTTCTGAAGAGTCGCTACAGAAGCAGACAACTACACTTAATCTTGGCCCAACCCATCCGGCCACACACGGTGTATTTCAGAATATAATGGAAATAGATGGGGAGCGGGTGCTGGAAACCGTACCTACCGTAGGGTACATCCACCGCGCATTCGAAAAGATAGCCGAGCGTCGTCCCTACTACCAGATAACGCCACTTACCGACAGGCTTAACTATTGCTCATCGCCCATAAATAATATGGGATGGTTAATGACAATAGAAAAGCTACTCGGGCTAAAATTACCTAAACGCGTTGAGTACCTGCGCGTTATTATAATGGAGCTTTCACGTATTGCCGACCATCTGGTTTGCAATTCGGTTATTGCGGTAGATACCGGTGCCTTGACTCCTTTTACTTATGTGTTTCAGGAGCGGGAAAAAATATACGAAATTTTTGAAGAAATATGCGGTTCCCGACTCACAACCAATATAGGTCGTGTTGGCGGTTTTGAACGCAACTTTACACCTGCCTCCTGGACCAAGCTCCATAAGTTTATGGAAACCTTCCCCAAAATTATGAACCAGTTTGAGTCGCTGCTCAACAGGAACAGGGTATTTATGGACAGGTGCATAGGTGCTGGCCCTATAGGCGCCGAAAGGGCTTTGAATTATGGGTTTACAGGTCCTAATCTTCGTGCTGCCGGTGTAGATTATGATGTGCGTGTTGCACAGCCTTATTCATCCTATGAAGATTTTGACTTCAAAGTACCTATAGGAACCACAGGCGATGTTTACGACCGGTTTATGGTGCGCAATATGGAAATATGGGAGAGCGTAAGCATCATCAACCAGGCAATCGAGAAGATTGATAAGATAGAAAAAGAATTCCCTGAACAGAAAGAGATATTTTATGCTAAGGAGGCAGACCATTACCATCTGCCGCCGAAAGAAGATGTTTATACTAAAATGGAAGCTTTGATTTTCCATTTTAAGATGGTGATGGGAGAAATAGATGCATTGCCGGGTGAAGTTTACCATTCGGTAGAAGGTGGTAATGGTGAGCTTGGTTTTTACCTGATAAGTGATGGAGGCCGTACACCATACAGGCTTCACTTCCGCAGGCCTTGTTTCATTTATTATCAGGCATTCCCTGAGATAGTGAAAAACGGTCTTTTGAGTGATGCTATTGTTACATTGAGTAGTTTGAATGTAATTGCCGGTGAATTGGATGCATAATCCTTGACTCATTATTGTATTACAAAGTGATCATTTAGGGTTAATAAAGCATACAGGAAGCGGGATAAGTGGCAAAAGATCAGGAACTGGATAAGACGTTTTGAATGTGAGCTATTTTAAAAAGTTATAAATGAAAATTCAATTTTCAGAAGAGAAATTAAAAGAGGTTAACGAACTCATTGCTCATTATCCGGAGGGTAAGCAGAAGAGTGCATTAATTCCTTTGTTGCATATTGCTCAGGGAGAATTTGGCGGATGGCTGGATGTGCCTGTAATGGACTATGTGGCTGGCTTGTTGCAGATTTTACCCATTGAAGTTTATGAGGTCGCAACATTCTACAGTATGTTTAATACAAAACCTGTTGGAAAACATGTGCTTGAGGTTTGCCGCACAGGTCCTTGTATGCTCAATGGCAGTGACCAGATCATTGACTATATAAAGGAGAAACTGGGAATAAGTGAGGGAGAAACAACACCGGATGGCTTGTTTACTTTAAAGCCTGCTGAATGTCTTGGCGCCTGCGGTTATGCTCCTATGATGCAGTTGGGAAAAACATATAGGGAACACCTGACTAAGGAAAAGATTGATAAACTCATTGCAGAAGTGAGAGGTGCTAATAATTAAACAATGGCTTACGACTTATCACTTGTATTCCTGTTATCCGGTAAGCCTGCAAGGGTAATGCAATTGCTGACTGATGCAGAACTGATAAGAAAATGGAGCGGTGCAGCAGCAGTACTGGAAAAAAAGATAGGTGGCAGGTTTGAAATGTTTGACGGATGGGTATACGGTGAGGTGTTAAAATTGTCAGGCAATGAATTGGCTTATTCGTGGAAAACTACCGACTGGCCCGAAGAAACAAAACCAACTGAAGTTCATTATTTATTGAAACACGATGAGGCAGGAACAAAATTGATTTTGCATCATACCGGTTTTACGGACGAAAATGAGATGAAAAGCCATAAGGCTGGCTGGACTGATTTCTTTTTCGACCCAATGGAAGATTTTATGTTGATAATTGATAAAAGCTGATGAGGTACTTATTATTCATATTGTTCGTGTTGCTGGCACATGGAGCTTTTGCCCAAAAGGCAGATTCTATGGATCTGGTAAGACGCGTCTCTGATCTGAATAAAGCCTTGGTTAGCAAAGATACTTTCAGGTTGAAAATGATAATGAGAGATGATATCCATTATTACCATTCCAATGGCTGGCTGCAGACAAAGAGGGAAGTAATTGAAGATTTGTACAATGGTAAACTAAGTTATAATAAACTGTTAGCTACCGACCAATCTGTTCATATTATGGGTAATAACCTGGCCCAGGCGAAAATGATTGTTGAGGTAGAGGCAGTTATGAACGGAAAGCCGATAAAACTTGATTTGAACGTAATACAGATGTGGGGATGGAAGAATGGCAGATGGGAATTGTTTTCAAGACTGAGTAAACGGGTAGTAAAACAGGATGATTTGAAATAATTGTTAAACTCAAAAGAGAAGGTTTCAGATAAAAGCCTTTTTGTTTTGACTTTTGAAATATAAAGATGGGTGTAAAATTATTATTAGAAAACGATCACATAGAAGGTATACGGTATTACGATACATATCGTAAGAATGGTGGATACCGGGCTGCGGAGAAGGCTTTGAAAATGGCCCCGGCAGATATTGTGGAAGAAGTAAAGAAAAGCGGTCTTCGTGGCCGTGGTGGTGCCGGTTTCCCTACTGGTATGAAGTGGAGCTTCTTGGCCAAACCGGAAGGGGTGCCACGTCACCTGGTTTGTAATGCCGATGAGTCGGAGCCGGGTACTTTCAAAGACAGGTACCTCATGGAGTTTCATCCGCACCTGTTTATTGAAGGCTTATTGATAAGCAGTTTTGCACTGGGTAGCAATACTACCTATGTATATATCAGGGGTGAATATGCATGGATACCGGATATCCTTAATCAGGCAATAGCAGAAGCCAAAAATAACGGCTGGCTTGGAAAAAATATTCAGGGTACCGGCTTTGATTGCGAAATATATGTGCATCGCGGTGCCGGTGCCTATATATGCGGAGAAGAAACTGCATTGATTGAATCGCTGGAAGGAAAAAGAGGAAATCCAAGAATGAAACCACCATTCCCTGCTATACAGGGTGTGTGGATGAGACCTACTGTGGTAAACAATGTTGAAACCATTGCTTCTGTTGTTCCGATTATCAACATTGGTGGTGACGAATATGCTAAAATAGGTGTGGGTAAATCGACCGGTACAAAACTGTTGTCGGTTTGTGGAAATGTGAAGAAACAGGGTGTATTTGAAATAGATATGACCATCTCTGTCGAAGAATTTATTTACAGTGATGAATATTGCGGTGGTATTGCCAATGGTAAAAAGCTGAAAGCTTGTATACCTGGTGGTTCTTCCGTACCTATTATTCCTGCCAATCTGTTGCTGAAAACTGCCAAGGGCGAAAAGCGTATCATGAATTATGAAAGCTTGTCAGATGGTGGTTTTGCTACTGGTAGTATGATGGGTTCGGGTGGATTTATTGTGCTCGATGAAGATCAGTGCGTGGTAAGGCATACCATGACCCTGGCCCGCTTTTACAACCATGAAAGTTGCGGACAGTGCAGCCCTTGCCGTGAGGGTACCGGCTGGATGTATAAGATCCTGAAAAACCTGGAATACGGTAAAGGAAAGATGAGTGATATTGATTTGTTGTGGGATATTCAGCGTAAGATAGAAGGTAATACTATCTGCCCGCTGGGTGATGCCGCAGCATGGCCCATAGCCGCGGCTATTCGTCATTTCCGTGATGAGTTTGAGTGGCATGTTAAAAATCCTGAAGAATCGCAGAAACGTAATTTCGGACTGGCCCATTATGCCGATCCGATTCATGTGCCTGCATAGATAAATTAATATAGGGTCAAAAAACAGTAGTGAGCAACCATTTAGAACATATAGAAATAACAAATTTCAAATCCATACGCCACGCTAAAATCGAGGGTTGTAAGCGGATTAATGTGTTTATTGGGTATCCTAATGTGGGGAAAAGCGCGATATTGGAGGCGATTTCATCTTTGTCTTATCTGCAAAATAATTTCAAACAAGATTTAGTTGATTTATGCCGGATCAAGGAGTCATTTGAATTATTCTTTGATGGCACGATTAGTGAAAATGCGCGAGTAAAAATTTCAGATGACATTCAGTTGGCTTATAAATATATTTCTGAAAGAGATTTAGAATTGACAATTGGTGTTTTTACAGAATCAAATCATATAACCCCTACCTATAGAAGAAATATAATTTTTTCTATAGGATCGATTGTGAATGATAGTTGGAATTTAGAAAAGATTGGTGTAAATGTTAAAAAGTATATTTTCAACACTATTTATAATGAATTTAAAACAAATGGATTAACACTATTTTCTCCTTATGGTCAAAATTTGGTAGATATTATTCAATCTAATAAGGAATTACGAAAGGAAGTTAGTGGTTTATTTAAATTCTATGATTTAAAGTTGCTTATAGACCAAGGTACTAATTCCATCAGAGGATTAAAGCAATTGGATGAGGAAACAATATTTACAGTTCCTTTTTACCAGATGGCAGACACTTTGCAGCGGTTAATTTTCCATAAGGCTGCAATAATGAGTAATAAAGATTCAGTCCTGCTTTTTGAAGAACCAGAAGCTCATATGTTTCCGCCATATATTAGTAAATTCACTAGTGATGTAATTTATTTTAAAAGCAATCAATATTTCATATCCACACATAGCCCGTTTGTGATTAACGATTTTATTGAAGATGCAAAAGATGATTTAGCAATATATCTGGTGGGTTTAGAAAATGGTGAAACGATTATAAAAAGAATGACTGATGAGCAAATAACTGAAGTGTATCAATTCGGGGTTGATTTGTTTTTTAACCTGGAAAGCTATCTTCGGAATGGATAAACATATTTTGCCGGAATGTTTTACGGATACAATTCTAGTTGAAAAATTAGTACCGTCAAAATTGGGGTATAATCACAAAGTAGGTTGCAACAACGTGGCAAAAGAGATGAAGTCAGGAAGATTAAAAGATAATTTTGCAGTTGGGATTATTGATAAGGACAAAAATGAAGTAAAGTATCTGGCTGAATTTGAGTTAATAGATAATGTAGAGGGTTCTTTGAATTTATGGCTGCATGTTAGCAAGCCACATTACATGATTCAAATTTGTCCGGCACTGGAAAAATGGTTGATAAATGTTTGTAAAAAAGGAAATATTAATATTGAGGATTTTGGATTACCTGTTCAGTTAGACGAATTGATCAGATTTACAAAGTCATCGCAATCGGATCAGGATACTAGAATAACCAATCTTTGTAAAGCATTGGCTGGAAGAAATGATCTGATTGAAATAAATAAGCTAAGACATTGGATTAGCTATTTGAAACAAAAAAATTATAAAGCAGATATCAAAGAGTTGAAAAATGTCTGAAACACCAAAGTTTAAAGTAACCGTTGATAACATCAGTATTGAAGTACCGGCTGGTACTACCATTCTGAATGCTGCGAGGATGATAGGTGGAGATGTTACGCCACCGGCAATGTGCTATCACAGCAAATTGAAAGATAGTGGGGGTAAATGCCGCACCTGCCTGGTGGAAGTAAGCAAAGGATCTGAAAAAGATCCGAGGCCTATGCCCAAGCTGGTGGCTAGTTGCCGCACAACCGTTATGGATGGCATGGAGATTAAGAACATGACTTCCGAAAAAGTGCAGGATGCCCGTAAGGGAGTAGTCGAATTCCTGTTGCTCAACCATCCCCTCGACTGTCCGGTTTGCGATCAGGCAGGAGAATGCGATCTTCAGAACCTGAGCTACAATCATGGCAACGAAGCAACCAGGTATGAGTTCAGCCGCCGTACTTTTGAAAAAGAAGATATCGGGCCATATATTTCTCTGCACATGAACAGATGTATTATGTGCTTCAGATGTGTATATGCGGCTAATCAGCTTACCGACAAACGGGAGCACGGTATCCTGGAAAGAGGCGATCATGCCCAGATCAGTACCTTCCTCAATAAGGCGCTTGATCATGAGTTTATAGGCAATGTTATTGATGTATGTCCTGTTGGTGCACTTACTGATAAAACATTCCGGTTTAAAAGCCGTGTATGGTTTACAAAACCCCTGGATGCCCATCGCGACTGCCCCAAATGCAGCGGAAAGGTTCGCTTGTGGATGAGGGGTGATGAAGTGTTCAGGGTTACAGCACGCAAAGATCAATGGGGAGAAGTGGAGGAATTTATCTGTAACGATTGCCGCTTCCATAAAAAGGAAGCCAAAGATTGGGTAATTGAAGGGCCATCAGTAATTAAAAGGAGCAGTGTTATTTCACAAGGGCATTATGTAGGTACCGTGGAAACACCGGTATTGATCGATAAGGTGATAGGAAAGCAACCTAAATTCCTGATGAACATACATGATGTGAGTGATGTAAATAAACCGGAAATCGAACTTTCGAAAATCGCGGGTCCTGCTCACTCTGGTGATTTTGCTGTTGAAAAAAAATAAACAGACTTTTTTGTATTCAGAACTTTATTTTTTTGATTCAAAATTGAGGTTGAAAACAATAAATACTGACCAAAAACATAAAACTTTAACTAACTAAAATTACTTTTGCACTATTATGCTGTTACTTCAGATTGATACAGCGGTTCTTATAGAAAAAGGTATCCTCATTGCTATCATTCTTTTGGGGTCTTTAGGTATAGCTATGTATGCTACCTGGGGAGAGCGAAAGGTAGCAGCTATTATGCAGGATCGCATAGGCCCGAACAGGGCAGGTCCGTTTGGCTTGTTTCAGCCGCTTGCCGATGGTTTGAAATTATTCTTTAAAGAAGAAATCATTCCCGACCGTTCCACCAGGTTCATTTTCATCCTAGGTCCTTGCCTGGCAATGCTTACCGCTACCATGACCAGCGCTGTCATTCCATGGGGCCCTGATTATAAAACTGCTACCGGCCATATTGTTAGTTTCCAGGTGGCTGATATTAACATCGGTATCTTGTTTATTTTTGGTGTAGTGAGTCTGGGTGTCTATGGTGTTATGCTGGGTGGTTGGGCTTCAAACAATAAATTCTCATTGCTGAGTAGTATCCGCGCTGCATCGCAGGCCATCTCCTACGAGTTGGCGATGGGTATCAGCCTTATTGCTTTATTGATGATGACCGGATCGCTTAGTCTGCGTGAAATAGTAGCTCAGCAACATGGCTTCTGGAATGACGGTTATTTCACCTGGAATTTCTTCAGGCAACCTCTTGGATTTCTCATTTTCCTCACCTGTGCATTTGCCGAGTTGAACCGTGCTCCATTCGATCTGCCGGAGTGTGAAAGTGAGCTGAACATGGGATATCACCAGGAGTACTCATCCATGAAACTAGGGTTCTACCTGTTTTCTGAGTACATCAACATGTTTATCAGTTCTGTAATTATTTCAACCTTATTTTTTGGTGGCTACAATTTCCCGTTCATGGAAGTAGTTGAGCATAGTGTGAATCCTATGATCTTTACTGCTATTTGCATAATGGTGTTATTGGCCAAGGCTGTGTGCATGATCCTGTTCTTTATGTTTATCCGCTGGACTTTACCTCGTTTCAGGTATGACCAGTTGATGAAACTGGGATGGAAATCACTGATACCCCTGGCTCTGGTGAATATGCTCATTACTGGTATAGTGATACTGTATTTCACTAAAAAATAATTGATTAAGCAGTAAGAAAAACAAGCTGACTGCAACAAATACAAGATACGCTTGAAATTGTAAGTCAGGATGCAAATAAAAGAAGTGGTGCAGAGAATTTGAATTAACTGGTTTTGTTACAAGGATGGGTTTTGAAATTGAAGCCCTGATTGGAGCATATAATTGAGGTTTAGGAAAAAGAAAACAATGCAAAAATTAACTAGCAGAGCAGTACTGATAGACAGGAGTCCGATGACATTCGGAGAGCGGGTCTATTTACCTTCAATTGTGAAGGGACTTGGTATTACGCTGGGGCATATTTTTAAGAAAACAGCTACCACAAGATATCCCGAAGTAAAGCGCCCGTTTAGCCCTGTTTTTCGCGGACTTCATATCCTGAACCGCGATGAGAAGGGAGCTGAACGCTGTACAGCTTGCGGGCTTTGTGCGCTGGCCTGCCCTGCCGAAGCTATTACCATGGAAGCGGCTGAGCGTAAGCCAGGTGAAGAAAATCTTTACCGCGAGGAAAAATATGCCGCAAGGTATGAGATCAACATGCTCAGATGTATTTTTTGTGGTTTTTGTGAAGAGGCTTGTCCTAAGGATGCCATTTATCTTTCGGAAACTATTATGCCTGCTAATTATACAAGGGAGAGTTTTATTTATAAAAAACAAGACCTGCTGAT
Source organism: uncultured Bacteroidota bacterium (assembly GCA_903903635.1). Taxonomy (GTDB): domain Bacteria; phylum Bacteroidota; class Bacteroidia; order Chitinophagales; family Chitinophagaceae; genus Nemorincola. Next base: position 7,259 of record CAIUZK010000086.1, on the reverse strand, counting down.
TCCTGACCCTAAAAAAACTGAAAATAAATAGTATGGATATCTATGATATTTTATTTTGGGTATTATCAGTTATGGCAGTGAGTTGTGCACTGGGCGTAATACTCAGCCGCAATCCGGTCAATAGCGTAATGTTTCTTATCCTGACCTTCTTTGCTATTTCAGGACACTATATTTTGATGAATGCACAGTTTCTGGCTGTGGTTAATGTTATTGTCTATGCCGGGGCTATAATGGTATTGTTCCTGTTTGTGATCATGCTTATGAATCTGAATGCCGATGTGGAACCCCAGAAGGGACAGTTGGTTCAGTTGGCAGGAGTAATTTCCGGAGGTGTGCTGTTCCTGGTGGTACTTGCTGCAATTAAGTCCGCCAAACCGGAGATCATTGATAAGACTTCAACTGACATTGGTTTGATAACCTACCTTGGAAAAGTTCTGTTTACAAAATATGTATTACCATTTGAGATCAGCAGTGTATTGTTCCTGAGTGCAATGATTGGTGCGATAGTTATCGGTAAGAAAGAGGATACAAAGCATATGGCTTCAAACAGTGAAACAATAAGCGAATAACATTATTAACAATAAGATTACCGCAATAGCGGATTTTGATTATGCCGGTAAATTCAACACATTATCTGTTTTTAAGCCTGCTCCTTTTCTCAATCGGGATCATGGGCGCCTTAATGCGTCGGAATGCGATCATCATTTTTATGTGCATCGAGTTGATGCTCAATGCCGTGAATTTATTACTGGTTGCTTTTTCAAAAATTTATGCAGATGCTGATGCACAGCTTTTTGTATTCTTTATAATGGTAGTTGCCGCGGCCGAGGTGGCTGTAGGGCTGGCTATAATTGTAATGATGTATCGCAAGGTGCATTCGGTTGACATTAATATATTAAACAGGTTGAAACATTAGTCATTCAATATTTTAAAATGGGGAATTTTTCTCAGTTCGTATACTTAGTACCATTGTTTCCATTGATCGGATTTTTGATCAACGGTTTATTCTGGAAAAGAATGCCAAAGACGCTTGGCGGAATCATAGGATGTGTAGCAATTCTTGCTTCTTTTTGTATTTCCCTGGGAATATTTTTTGAAGTCAAAAATGCAACTTCCCCTATTGCTCCTGTAGTATTGTTTGATTTCATACAGTCGGGCAAAATGAATATTCCGTTTGCCTTCCAGGTAGATGCCCTTTCTTCATTGTTCCTGCTCATTATTACAGGTGTTGGTTTCCTTATCCATGTATACTCTACATCCTACATGGGTCATGATGAGGGAATGGTAAAATATTTCTCCTACCTCAATCTGTTCGTATTCTCCATGTTGCTCCTTGTACTGGGTGCAAATTATCTGGTAATGTTTATCGGTTGGGAAGGTGTAGGTCTTTGTTCTTACCTGTTGATTGGTTTCTGGTTCAAAAAAAGAGAATATACCAATGCTGCAAAAAAGGCATTTGTAATGAACCGTATCGGCGACCTCGGTTTCCTGGTAGGTATGCTGCTTATATTATTGAATTACGGCACACTGTCTTATGGCGAGTTTTTTGGCCAGTTGCATAATACTCAGGCTATCATACCAGGTTCTGTCAATAACTGGATTGCACTTTGCCTCTTTATCGGCGCTACCGGTAAAAGTGCTCAAATACCTTTGTATACCTGGCTGCCCGATGCGATGGCTGGTCCTACTCCAGTATCGGCGCTGATTCATGCCGCTACCATGGTAACCGCAGGTATCTATATGATTGCCCGCAGCAATGCCTTATACGATCTTACTCCTGTTATTTTACATGTTGTAGCAATCGTTGGTCTGGCAACAGCAATTTTTGCAGCTACAATTGCCATCAGGCAATACGATATCAAAAAAGTACTTGCTTACTCTACGGTTAGCCAGCTTGGTTTCATGTTCCTGGCGCTCGGTGTTGGTTCTTATACCACTGCTGTATTCCATGTTATGACGCATGCGTTCTTCAAGGCGCTGTTATTCCTTGGTTCCGGTAGTGTTATTCATGCTATGGGCGGTGAGCAGGATATCCGCAAAATGGGCGGTCTCGGCAAGCATATGCGCGTCACCCAGATCACGTTCCTTATCGGATGTCTGGCAATTTCCGGAATTCCCGGTTTATCAGGTTTCTTCTCCAAGGATGCTATCCTTTCGGCAGCCTACGGTTATGATCCTGTTCTTTACTACCTGGGTATACTGGCAGCTATGATGACGGCATACTACATGTTCCGTTTGTACATCCTTACATTCAGCGGTAGTTTCCGCGGAACAGAAGATCAGCATCACCATCTGCACGAAAGTCCTGCTGCTATGACATTGCCATTGATTGTTTTGGCTATACTTTCTATTATCGGTGGTTATGTTGGTTTGCCCGAGGTGATGAGCGAACACAATGCGCTTGATGCATTCTTAAAACCTGTTGTAACCAACTTTGGCGAGCATCATCTTGCTGCCGGTACCGAATGGATACTCATGGGTATATCAGTTGCCGTATCAGTAATAATGATCATTGTAGCAGTTGTGGTAAACAGCAAACCTAAGTTTGCCGAAAGCACAGGGCTGGCGAAAGTGCTGGAAAACAAATGGTATATCGACGAATTGTATGAAGCTATCGTTATTAAACCATTGAATTCACTTTCAATTGTGCTTGATAAATATGCCGAGCGCAATGGTATCGATGGCATTGTGAACGGTGTGGGTAAAACAGTAAAATGGGGTGGCGATAAACTAAGATTATTGCAGAGCGGACAGGTGGGCTTTTATATTTTCATAATGGTCCTGGGAATTGTTGCATTATTTGCTTTGAGTTTTTTCTGGATACATTAAGCCCCTTCCCCTAAAGTGGGGGAACTTAATGAGAAAAAAGGAATTAAATATTTAGGGAAAGCCCCTTTAGTGGTTAGGGGAATTAAATTTGATATATGATTTTAGTACTGCTTATTCTTATTCCATTGCTGACTGGCATATTGTCCTTTACTATTAAAGGCGATGGGGCTAAGGCACTTGCACTAATAAGTTCGATACTTACCATGGCAGTTTCGGCCTATGTCAGTGGGGCTAATTTTACTGCTCCTATTACTTTTAATCAACCCTGGATACCGCTTTTGGGAACGCAGTTTAGCCTCGCTGCCGATGGCATGAGCAGCATGCTTTGCCTGCTTACTGGTATTGTGGTGATGGTGGTAATGATTGTGAATGTGAACAAAGACGTTGAAAAACCAGGATCATTTTATGGATTTTTATTGCTTTCTCAGGCTGGATTGATGGGTGTATTTCTTGCCTACGATGCGTTGGTATTCTATGTGTTCTGGGAGTTGGCTTTGATTCCGGTTTACTTTTTGTGTTCGCGCTGGGGTGGTGAAAAGAGAATTGCAGTTACTTTCAAGTTTTTCGTGTACACCTTTGTGGGCAGTCTCATGCTGCTTGCTGGTCTTATTTATCTGTCCATGCAGACTCCTGGTCTTACCAGCTATGCCTGGAATGATATTACCAGGGCTGGTGCGGCATTACCACTTGAAAAACAACAATGGCTTTTCTGGCTCATCTTTATTGCGTTTGCCATTAAAATGCCCATCTTCCCGTTTCATACATGGCAGCCCGATACTTACGAACAATCTCCTACACCGGTCACTATTATTCTTAGTGCGCTGATGGTTAAGATGGGTCTGTTTGCGGTATTGCGCTGGTTATTGCCTGTATTGCCTGCCGGCGTGGCCTATTGGTCAGACACAGTTATTATCATGGCGGTTATTGGTATCGTATATGCATCGCTCATAGCAGTGGTGCAAACCGACCTGAAACGGCTTATAGCTTATTCTTCTATTGCGCACATGGGTCTTATGGCTGCCGTGGCGTTCACGCATTCTGCTGTGGGCATGCACGGCATTATGGTGCAGATGTTCAACCATGGTATCAACATAACAGGTATGTGGGTAATGGTAAGCATGATTGAAAACCGCTGGGGAACACGCGATATGACTAAACTGGGTGGAATGGCAGGAGCCACACCTAAGATGGCCATTGCCCTCGTGGTAATATCACTGGCAAATATCGCATTACCGCTCACAAACGGATTTATTGGTGAGTTTATGTTGTTCAATGGCTTGTTTGCAGGTCATATGGCTATAATGGTGGTGGCTGGTTTGGGTGTCATACTTGGCGCGGTTTATACGCTGAACATGATACAGAAGGTAGCTTATGGTGAAGTGGCTCCTATGGTTTCGTCGAAAGACATGAGTGCTAATGAGTTTGTGGGAGTTGCTATTATTATCATTCTTATAATATTCCTTGGTGTTTATCCAAAACCTCTTTTGGATCTCACTTCAGGAATAGCAGGATTAATAGTTAAGTAAAATTGCAGATCCCGCAAGGGCTCGGTGGTTTAAAATATTTATTATTAACAATACTGATTTTGAACTGGAGATCATCCCTGCGAAAATCAGTGTAAAAGCCCCTTTAGGGGTTTGAGGTTTATATGAAGGCAATTATTGCTACAACGGTATTTGGGGTTATCATGATGTTTGCCGGTATTCTGGTAAACAACAAAAAGAGTATTGCGGCTCTGGCTGCCTTGCTTTTTATTGCCCTCTTAGGTGTCAATATTTTTGATCTTGTTAATTCACCTGCGTCGCCAGAGCTTTTCTTCAACAATATGCTTCGTGTGGAGCATAGTTCTTTATGGTTCAATACATTAATGACCGGCTGTACTTTGCTTTATGTTTTTTTAATGGGCAAGGAGATACAAAAAGTAGGAACGCATGTTGCTGAGTATTTTGCGCTTATATTCTTTATTCTCTGTGGTTTGTATATGTTGACCACCTACAATAATATGCTCATGTTGTTTCTGGGCATCGAGATACTTTCCATACCACAATACATACTGGCGGGCAGCGATAAGCGCAACCTGAAGAGCAGTGAGGCTTCTCTGAAATATTTATTGATGGGTGCCTTCTCTACCGGTATATTGCTCATGGGTATTACCTTGTTGTATGGTGCCTCCCGCACGTTCAATATTGTGGATATGGCTGCAATGCTCCACAGCGATGCGCTGAATCCACTGGCCCTTGCAGGTATACTCTTTATCATGATCGCCCTTTCGTTCAAGGTTTCCGCGGCGCCTATGCATATGTGGACACCCGATGTGTACGATGGTTCGCCTACTGCCTTTACAGCCTTCATGGCTACAGTAGTCAAGGCTGGTGCATTTTTTGCATTCCTCCGGTTGTTCCAGGTTTCATTCAATGCACTTAGTGAACATTGGGTTATTGTACTGTCAGTTATTACGGCAGCCACCCTTCTTGTGGGCAATGTCACCGCGGTTTTCCAGCAGAGTGTAAAGCGCATGCTTGCCTATTCATCTATTGCTCAGGCTGGCTTTATGTTGTTTGCGGTGCTTGCTGTGAATATGTATTCAATATCTGGAATCATCCTTTATGGTGTTGCTTATAGTGTGGCTACAATTGGTGTTTTCTCCGTGCTGATAAAGCTGAAAGATTATACCTACGATGGCTTTAATGGCCTTGCACGCAAAGAACCATTACTGGCATTCGTTACGGCTATTTTCCTCTTCTCACTGGCTGGAATTCCGCTTACCGGTGGTTTTATGGCAAAATACTATGTATTGCTTGCTGTGGTAAAACAAGGGCAACTCATGTGGCTGGTAATATTTGCACTGCTCATGGCAGCAATAAGTGTGTATTACTACTTCAGGGTAATCATTGCCATGTATTTCAAGCAGGGCAATCCTGAATTAACAGCACCTGTTACTGCAGGCGACAAGCTCATGCTGGTAGTAACCTGCCTGCTGGTTTTGCTGCTGGGTATCTTCCCTCAGTTGATACTGAATATGTAATTCCCTGTTGAATTGAGTTAGGGCATTTACAGCAATTATTGCTGCCATCCCTGCTATTCCATTTGTCCAAGCAAAAACTCAATTGCCCTCGGAAAATAAAAGTGCTCCAGTTTGTGTATGCGGTTAGCCAGTGTATCCGGGCTGTCCTGGGTAGTTACAGCGCATCTGGCTTGCACAATGATATTCCCCTCATCATAATGCTCGTTCACATAATGAATGGTTATCCCCGATTCCTTTTCGCCCGAGTGGATGACTGCATCATGCACATGGTGCCCGAACATGCCCTTGCCACCATAAGCAGGCAGCAGTGCCGGATGTATATTAATGATCTTGCCGGGGAAAGCAGCAATAATTGATTCCGGCATTTTCCACAGAAAGCCAGCAAGGACCAGCAATGAAGGCTTATAATCCGCCATCTGCTCTATGATAAGGGTTTCATGAAAAGATTGCCTGTTGATGATCAGAAAGGGTATTTCTTCACGTTTGGCAATGTTCAGCACACCAGCTTCTGGTTTATTGGTTACAATCAGGACCACCTTAGCCGTTCCCGTCTTCTTAAAATGATGAATAATAGCATCAGCATTTGTGCCGGCTCCCGATGCGAATATGATAATTGAATGCATAAACCAGTGTGAACTGTAAAATTACAAAAATCGCAGGGCATAAAATAAAATAGTCCACCTTTAGTCTTGGTTATATCTCTCGAAGGGTAGCTTCATTGCGCCAGAGAGGACTCGGGTGCAACTCGCATAGTTTCGGGATGCACATGCTATGTTTGTTTTTAGTGGCAAAATAGTATTGATTCATAGAACTAACTTTTATAAGTCTGCAATTTCCTGATTATTCCAATTTTTAGCGATAATTGATCTGCCTATAATAGATTGATTATATATTTTGGGAATTGCACACTGCGCAAAAAATATTTTGTTGCGCATTTTTTTTTGATAATCAATATATTAGGTCCAAATCATTGCGCATTTTGTAGTTGGGTGTGCAATTTCTGTCTGAACCATGATTCACATGACTAAAAGATTGCATGATTAAATTTGGTGAAATATATTAATCAATATGCCTGTCGAGAAATTATAGTTTGACCTAAAAATTGCACACTGCGCAAAAAATATTTTGTTGCACAATTTTTTATTGATAATCAAGTAATTAGCTGCAGTAAATTGCGCATTTTGGGGTTAGGTGTGCAATTTATGTCTGAACCATGATTCGCATGATTAAAAGATTACATGATTGAATTTGGCAGATAATATTGAAATTTGAAGTATTGTGTTAATCTGAGAATTTATGCTGTGTCTTAGAATTGCACACTGCGCAAAAAATATTTTGTTGCACAATTTTTTATTGATAATCAAGTAATTAGCTGCTGTAAATTGCGCATTTTGGGGTTAGGTGT
>CAIUZK010000085.1 GCA_903903635.1 uncultured Bacteroidota bacterium | reverse complement strand
GGGAGCTACTCCCGTTACAAGACCGGTAGATGACCCTATCGTCGCAAACAATGGATTACTGCTCGTCCAGGTTCCGCCGCCTATACCATCGGTATACAACGTGGTAGAACCAACGCACACCGTGGATGATCCCGCAATGGGTGATGGCGCAGTAACTACTGTTACCGGCATCGTGGTATAACATCCCGCGGGCATAGTATAACTAAGTACCGTTGTTCCGGCAGACACAGCCGTCATTACACCGGTACCAGCTATAATTGTAGCTACAGATATAAGACTGCTGCTCCATGAGCCACCCGGTGTAGCATCGGTATAGGTGTTGATGGAGCCCAGGCATACAACAGATGGTCCTGAAATTGCTGAAGGAGGGATATTGAGAATGCAGTGTACCGATGCCGTAGCCGCACTTAACCCGGAACCTGCACATGTGTATAAACACCGGTAATACATGGATACCGTAACAGTAGCAGTATAAGTATTATTGGTTGCTCCTGCAATGCTGGTCCAGGTAATATTATCCGGCGAAGACTGCCATTGAAATGTGATGCCATTTGGCACGCATGCAGGTACAGAAAGCAGTGAGGTATATGTAGTACATCCACCAGTAACAGATGCTGTAACGGTTCCCGGAGTTGGTGTTCCTGTGCAGTTAGGATCCCATCTGTACACCTGGTTGGTTGCAGGCTGGCCGGTTAAGAATTTTGATTCAGTTGTCATACTGGCCGTTGGCGAAGTACCAGTGCTGTTTAATGACCAATAATTTTGTGAACCAGTTACCGGGTAAGCACCTGTGCCATCAGTAATTCCGATGGAGCAATGTCCAAAAGAATAAGTGCCTGAACCCAGATAATCATAAGCAAAGTCAATTATGTTCGATGTTTCATACAACTTGATTTCAACACTTTCCAGCCCGGAGGAACTTGATCCCCAGAATCCGGTATTATACCATTCGATGGTAAAAACCCTGTTTGGCGCACTACCAGTGGTAGCATAACGTAAACAATTACCTGACGACATTATATCTGTCCATAAAGCGGCAATTATAGGACGGGGTAAATTGAATGCGCCAAAGCCTCCTGTTGTAGTATTGGACAAATCACAATCAAAGGTATTAAAGGAAGAAAAAGTAGTGGAAGGAAAAGTCTGACCCAATACAATCCAGCAATTCTGCGAGGCGGTAAGCGAGGTATAAGTACTACAACAATAATTAAAATTAAACCCGATAGGTATACTAGGATACCAGCAATCATCATAAGTTCCGCCACCACCCCAGCTAGTTCCATTAGTTGGTGTGATGAGACTACCGCTCACTGCGGTATAAGTGCTGCTGAACGCACTGAAGTTGTAAGAACTCAATGGTTGACTAAACCCGCTTTTAACAATAGCGAGAAACAAAAACAAGAAGATCAGTTTTTTCATTTCAGAAGAATTTAATAGTGTTTATAAGGGTAAATAATTGTTTTAAAGGTAATCATTTTTTAATTCCCATATTCATTTTTTTTGGCTTTTGAAGTTAGCGCACAAAAAAGGAATGCAGCAGCATGATTTTAGCGTTTATCTTTACCATCCGGAATGAAAACAAAAAGAATAATTTGCACCGTTACCAATGACCTGAATTATGATCAGCGCATGATACGAATCTGCACCTCACTGGCAGGCGCTGGTTATGATGTAACACTGGTTGGATTTGAAAGAAAAAACAGTAAACCACTTATTGATCGTCCTTTCAAACAAAAGCGCCTGCCTATTATAGCCGAGCAGGGTAAATTACTATACATTCACTACTGGATCAATCTTTTTTTCTACCTGTTATTTACCAAAGCAGATGTACTTTGCGCCATTGATCTTGATACCATATTACCGGTCTATTATGCTTCACGGCTGAAACGGGTAAAAAGAGTTTATGATGCCCATGAAATTTTTACTGATCTGAAAGAAGTAATTTCCAGACCCCGCATTCACAAAATGTGGACCTGGATAGGCAATCATACGGTACCTCATTTTACTACAGGCTATACTATTGGCGATTGTTATGCCGACGAATTCAGAAAAAGATACAACGTTAATTATGGCATTGTTAGGAATGCGACCATTTTGAAACCCCTGCAGATACCCGAAAAACCCGAACGTTTTATTCTGTACCAGGGATGGGTAAATGTAGGAAGGTGTTTTGAACAATTAATCCCCGCAATGAAATTTGTGGAAACCAAACTAATAGTTTGCGGTTCAGGCAACTTTTATGAGCAGGCGCTCGCTTTAACAAAAGAACACGGAGTGGAGGACAAAATAATATTCAAAGGTTATGTCCCACCATCTATGCTAAGTGATTACACAATAAAATCATACATCGGCATCACGCTTTTTGAAGAAACAAGCCTTAGCAACAGGCTATCGCTGGCTAACCGGTTCTTCGATTATATGCATTACGGGATACCTCAATTGTGTAACAAGTACCCGGAATATGAAAAGATCAACGGGCAATTTGAGGTTGCGACATTAGTTGATACCCTTACCCCTGAAAACATTGCAGCCGCTCTTAACAGGCTGTTGGATGATGAAGATTATTACAAAAACTTACAACAAAATTGTCTGAAAGCACGTGAAAAATATTGCTGGCAGGAAGAAGAAAAAAGATTGTTGGCCATTTATGAACAATTGTTTAGCGAGCAATGAGCGGAATTCAAAATAAAGAATTGCAATTCAGTGTGATCATTCCAGCTTATAATGCATCACAAACCATATCCAGAACCATTGATTCGGTTTTGAATCAATCTTATGCCGCTATGGAGATCATTGTGGTAGATGATGCCAGTAAAGACAATACCTGCGAATTGATAGAAGCTCAATATGGCAATAAAATAACACTAATTAAAAAGGTGGTCAATTCCGGTAGTTCAGTAGCCAGAAATTCCGGTCTGGATATTGCAAAAGGTGATTTTGTAGCGTTTCTCGATGCCGATGATATATGGCATAAAGATAAGCTGATGCTATTGAAAACCATTTTGGCCGCTAATCCCGCAATCAGCCTGTTCTATCATCCTTATACCATGGATCATATCACGGATAAAAGACTACCGGAAAACATTGTTGTTTTCAAACTCCCATTTGTAAAATTATTACCTTCCAATATGATCGCCACCTCGTGCGCTGTTATCAGGAATGACCCCTCTTTCAGGTTCGATCCGGCAATGAGGTATACCGAGGATTTCGACCTGTGGCTCAGAATTGGTTTTAAACACGGCTTATACTTTGTAAACATACCACTCACACAAATATTCAGACCATATGGTTCTGGAGGAGGGATTAGCGAAAACCGTTGGAAAATGCGTAAAGGTGAAATGCGCGCATACCGCAAACTGGCCAATCTTAACCCCTTATTTATTTTGCTTTTGCCGGTACTTCTTGTTTCCAGCCTGGGCAAACACCTGATTAAGATGGTTACAGTACGCAAGTAGTAAACCGCCTGATCAATTCGACATTTGCCCTAATAAACGAAAAATCAGAAACAGGTCGGTTAACAGGTTGTTTTTACACTCCTGCTGCACTTATCTCCTTAACCATTCCTTGTTCTATTCTTACCACCCTTGCCGGATATTTCTGGATGATGCTATAATCGTGCGTAGCCATAATAAATGCAGTCTGGTAATCACGGCAAATATTGAACAGCAACTGCATAATTTCATCGGTAGTATCAGGATCAAGGTTTCCGGTAGGCTCATCAGCAAGTATCAGTTTAGGATTATTGAGTAAGGCCCTGGCAATATCCACACGCTGCTGCTCGCCGCCCGACATTTCGTAGGTCATTTTATTTCCCTTATTCTTCAATCCTACTTTAGTCAGAACATTTTCAATATTCTCCCTCATCAGGTCCTTATCCTTCCAGCCAGTTGCTTTTAAAACGAATTCAAGATTATGATAAACATCTCTGTCTGTCAGTAATCTGAAATCCTGAAACACGATACCCAGATTGCGCCTCAGCAAAGGTATCTTTTGCCACGTAAGCTGCTTAAGGTCGAATCCGGCCACATTACCCTCCCCTTCCTTAAGGTACAATTCACCATACAATGTTTTAAGCAAACTGGATTTACCTGTGCCTGTTTTACCAATCATGTATATAAATTCGCCTTTATCCACTTCTATATTCACGTTATTTAGTACCAGAGTATTTCCCTGGTAAATATTGGCATCCCGGAGGTAAACGATATTGTTTGAAGAATCCATTATTTACAGCATTTAAAACAAAGATAAACCCAATTCGATTTTAAAAGACAAAAATGAATAAAAGATTAGGTACCCGGAATGACCTGACACAAAAATGGCTGCATGAAAAACAGGCAGCCATTTTTTATCTTAAAAACAATTCGATTATTCAACTACTAATTTCTGAGTACGGGTCTGGTTACCTGTTGAAGTCTGAATGAAGTACATTCCACTTACAGATATTGCAGCATGAGGAATCAGAATACGAGTCTCTGAGCCATTCAATTGCTCACTGGTGCGATAAACAACCTTACCGGTAACATCCGATACAACAATGTTAGCAATGCTCTTATCCGCATCTCTTACTATCACATAAGCATCGCCTGTGGTTGGGTTTGGCGCAACAGCAACATCCATTTTATCCATCATTATAGTAGCAACTTCTGCAGGATAAGGACTAAAGAACAATTTATCCATATAAAAATTATTACCACTACTATTGCTTCCTGTGTTAACAGTACCATCACGTCCTACAGCGACACTTGGTCTGTAACGGAATTTAAAGATAGTATAGTTGGTTAATGCACCTGAAGGAAGGTTAATACCCATATGAGCCCAATCAGCATCTGAAGTAGGAACAAATGGAATAGACATAGCGCCCCTGTTTGCAACACCTTCTTTGGTAAGCTTAGTGAGTAACTGCCAGCTTGGGTTGTTTTTAGTATAATAGTAGATTTCAAGTGTATCGTTAATATCAACTGAACTGCTGGAACGGGTAGCTCCTGCGTAAAAATAGTTCAGACTTGCAGATCCGGAAAAATTAGAAAGATCGAATGGTACAGAAAACATATCATCAAAATCACCAAACGGACTGCCGGTATTAGGGAAGTCATATCCAAGAAGTGGATTGGTAACAATACGTTTGTCATAACCAAGGTAAGACATAGAGCTGTTATCGGCATAACCAACATTAGCCATCTGCCATTTAAATTCATTATTATAATAATTGAAAGTAGGCCATTTTGCAGTGTCTGACTTATTAAAATCCTGATAATAGGTAGCAGTAGGAGTTCCTGTAGCATCTGCCACAAAAACAGAACGAGGAAAATCAACTGTTGTATCGCCGGTATTATTACCCGTAGCAGTCATTTTAATATCCACCCATCCCGGATCGGTGAAAGAATTGGTGAAACTGGTAAGGGCGCTAGGATGCGTTGCCGATGCGTAAGTAGGATTGGTTGCATTATTAGTAAATGTCCATACAAGGCTGGTCAATGTATCATTCCAGGTTTTATTACGGAAAGTAATGTTTATACCGGGAATGGCAAAATAACTTACACGGTTGAAATATTGATATGCATTTACATTTGATACAGTAGCCGAAAATTCAGGAATTGGTTTAAGATCTGGTCTTGGGGCAAATGGAGCATTAATGGCGCTATCAGTCGTTACACCTGTAAAAAAGAGATTATTTTTATCCCAAAGGTTGTTCCTTCCTGCAACATCACTATTAAGCGCCTCATGCATACGGTAAACCTGTCCTTTTGTAAACATCAGGCTGCAAAATGTATAATCCATGATGTTCTGCGCATTAGTGGTATCAGGGTAATTTACAATAGAATCTGTTCCGGAAGGGGTTGGATATATTTTAAAATAATTCCGGGCGCAAGTTGTATCATATAAACTACGAGGATCGCAACCTTCAGGAACACTGCCGATTACGTGACCTTTTGTAGGAGGGGTGTCATCAACTTCATCATCGCCGCATGTGAGACCTGCATCGTTTGTGCCTCCCCAGGGATGGTAAAGACTCAGACAATGCCCCATCTCATGGTTAATTGTCTTATAAGGAAGTTGCCCCAAGTTCTGATACCAGTTTGCTGCGTAACCATAATCGCAAATTATACCATCACCTTGAGGAATTACAGCACCTGTTGAAGGCATGTAAGCGTAAGCAGCGGCAACCCCACCACCCTGAGTAATAACGTTGATAATCCATATGTTTATATATGAAGTATTTGGCCAGTCATTAAATTTCGCCTGATCTGAACCAAAATAGGTATTATAATCCCTATGACGGGTAATTCCGTGGGTGGGTTTGCCATTAGGATCTTTTGTAGCCAGATGCAAACGAATGTGAGGATTTCCCTCGTACTTAATAAATGGAGCGATTACAGATATTGTATCATAATTCTGGTGCGCATATACTTTATTCCAATCAATAAGGTCATTATAAATCTCATCATCACTGAGATATTCTATCCCATAATCATGCACAAAATGAATTACTATCGGAATGTCGTACCAAAAGTCTTCATTACCCGTCTGGTCTACAAAGGTTGTCTTTTTCAGACCATTGAAATTGATTTTTTTCAAACCTTCAGCTATCTGTTTATTATAATTTGCTTCTGATTGAGCCAATTCAGGATGCGTCAACAAAAGCTGTTTATACACAGCATCAGTTGCACAGGGCGCTGTCTTCTGTGCAAAACTTTTGCCTGCAAAACTCATAAGGGCAAACAATACAATAAAGTAGTTTCTTTTCATTTGTTGTAAATTAAGAAGTTTCAAAGGTAAAAAATTATACAAACTTTCACAAAAAAAATCGGAGGTTACTTTCATTTATTTATATAACCCAGACTGTCTTCTGGAAGTATTCCTGCTATAAAGACGAATATTTTGCTGCGAATCTTGGGTATTCCGAAAAAAAAATCAGTCGTGACGAAAAAAAAGCCCTGATAGTAGAATATCAGGGGCTTTCCATATAGTAAAAGAGCGGAAAACGAGACTCGAACCCGCGACCCTCAGCTTGGGAAGCATAACCCAATTCGCTCTACACAAAAATTTTATCTGATTATCAATCTATTATACTATTATTATTATCGCATTTAGGACAACTATTCTATGCTTTGTTCAAACTTATGTTCAAAGTTTTTGACTCAATTTGCCCTTCAAGAACTTCATCAAAATTAATAACTTTATTCAGAAGAACAAGCATTTTAGATACGCAGTTGCTTTCGAAAGTATAGCCTTCAAAAATGACAGTACATTTTTAGAGCAGTTGTCTTGTTTTCGTTTGACTATTTACGCGAAGCTCAAAATAGCATTTCAACTCATTCCGGGATAGGCCCAATTCATTTTTAATCAAAAATGATATTCCTGTATCAGAATGAAAACGTGCTTGCTAGTGCATGCCCTAAATTAATCATAGATAATTCCCGATGGATTGCAGTTTGAACAATAATTGTATTTAAAATCACTCCCAATAGGTGCAATTTCAGCGACTGTATATTTCAATTTAATTCTTTAACCAACTTCCTTAGTGAATTAATAAAATTCCTTTTTGTTTCATGAAAAGCCTTCCTAGTTTCCAAAACAAACATACTTGATTTGTCCTTATACTCAAATAAATACCAGTCTCTCTTAGTCTCTTTTATGTCTAACAATATATTTATTTCATTTTTCTTATTATTTAGAACATATACCTCTCCCGGCACTGAATCATGTTTCACCAAAAGGTATAAATCCTCGCCGCTTGAAATAATCGCATACCCAGTATCTCCCTTGCCCCAAAAGGTAATATCGTAGTATAGAAGCACATTGCAGCCCTGAATAAATAAATCTACAATTTGCTTTGACCTGAAATTATCGAGAAAATTCGCTTGTTTTTTCTGATCAATATTCCCAACTAAGTAAACCTTTTTTTCATTCAATTGCCCGAAATAATTTGAAATCAATTCATGATGTATATCCCCGTGATAGATAACTGTACCTTTCCTCTTATTGTCTTTTTCCAGATCGTTAACTAACTTGTTTGCTTCTTCCGCAGATGCAAGATCTCTCCATGTTTTTTCAGGTTGTCCTCCTATGGCCTCATCTCTTTTCTTTTGATTTGCCATGGCTTCATCATACTTGCGTTTTCTTTCCTCCTTTTTTTCTCGTTCGCCAGCATTTTGTTTTACTAAGGTTATAACTTTATTATATGGCTCCATCCATCCTTTGCCGCTAATAGTTATATTAAATTCTTCTCCCTTTACCGACACGTTTGCTTTGTCTATATTATCATCATGCCAAAAACTAACACACTCTCCATTTGTAAATTCAAAATCAATGCAATGTCTCGTATTGCTATCGTATAGTTTATCGAAAATTTTATATTTGACACTTAATGGGTAGGCAATAATTTCTTGCTCAATTCTTTGAAATAAATTTTCTATTTTTTTTGTCCTTTCCTTTTTCCTTTGGCCTTCTACTTTTCTTTCCTCAGCATTCTTCCTTAATAAGATCAAAATTTTATTATAAAGGTCCATTACCATTTGATTTCTAAAAGACCAATTAAAATCTTCGCCTTTTATTGATGCATGTACCTTATCCATCGTTTCACCATGCCATAAACTAACGCATTTCCCATTGGTAAATTCAAAATCAATACAATGTCTCGTCTTTTTGTCATATTGCTTATCGAAAAATTTATATTTGGCATTAAGTGGATTGGCAGTAATTTCTTGCTCTATTGTTTTTAGTAAATCTTCTATTTTCCCTACAGCTTTTATTGCTTCCTCTCTTTGCCTATCTCCACTATTTTTCTTTATTAAGGCAACTATTACTTCATAAGAACCCATCCATTCTCCTGAAAAAGTCCTTTCATAACGATCACCATCTGGGGAAAAAAATATAACATTTACTATATTCCAATCAGAATACTTCTGCCAAAATCTGGCCCAAGTTCCATCAGCGAAAATAAAATCCAAGCAAGATATTTTTTCATCATCCCATATTTTGTCCCAAATTTTACTTCCAACTTTATATGGGTTTGAAGCAATATCCATCTCTATTCTTTGAAATAGATTTACTAATTCTTCCTTGTTTTTTCTCAGTCGCTCATATTCTTCTTTTTTCTTTTCAGATTCCAACCAATTATCGAAATTTAGATCACTTCCACTTTCAAACCACTGTTGCTTTCTTTCCTTTATATCTTTTAAATTTTGTATTCGGCTCGCTTCAGATTCTCTTTCTTCATTCAATTGTCTACCTTTCTCATCGTATTCGTCTTCTGTCCTTTTTTCCTCCTCTATCAAATATCTTCTTCCTTTAATATTGTGAACTACTATCATGGTGTTGTTATATCCATGCCACGATGAATTACTTTGATCCAATCGGCAAAAATCTAAGTAGCCATTTTCAACAAGGTCTTCAATAATTGCAACAATTTCATCTTTTGAAATATTGGTATGATGTTTAATTTTATCTAAATCGTAAGCAAAACGGTTACCTAATTCCGCATTTTTCGAATCGAGAAATCTTAAAACTCTATAATTGTCAATGTGCATATGTATTTATTAAAATTACTTCTAATTTATTTATAACGCATTTTAATGCTTAAATCAGAAATCACATATTTTTGTACGAAAGCTGTATTAGTATTCGAAGGTAGAAAACCAAATCTTGAGTAAAAGAATTTCTTTTACAAAAAAGATGAACCAACATATTAGAACAACAAATTGATAATACTCAGCTCAGGATTTCAATTTCATCTACACTACTCCCTCGACAATCAAATATGCTGTTCAAAACAGCATTTTAGCTCATTTTGGGATAGGCCCAGTGCATTTTTTAAAAAAAATGATATTCCTCTATCGAAATTAAAACGTGCTTGCGGAAGCAAGCCCTAAATTGATCATTGAAAATTCTCTTTAAAGTTATGGCTCGATGCAGAAGATGTATTGCATCTTTAATTGTATTTCAGCCCATTCACAGTGTGGTAAAGCAACAATTTAAAAAGGTCAGCAATATTAACATTATATAATATAAAATGTTCTAAAAAAAATTACTTATTTATTTATCTACTCCCTCCCCCATTTATCCTCTTAAAAACTCTAATGCTCTTGCCTGACCAGATCGTTTTTCAAAACAATGATTCTCCAAACGGCTAATGTAGGAGGCTTGCGAAGCACAGACGACGTTTACATTCTCTCAACACTGGGCAAAATAAATTTTAAACAACAATATTTTTTTGCATAGAACAAATAAGAAAAGAGCAAAATTTTATTGGTTTTACAAATTCGGGAAAGATGACAACTTCCGCAACTCTTCAATAAACCAATTATAAATCTTAAACCAATGAATGAAAATTACAATTCCAACCGGCATTATAGAAATGCTGAACTCGCAAATAAATATAGACCTCAACTTTTCGAATGCGCCAGAGACAGTTGGATATTCCGCGTAAAGTGACCCCTCTTTTCCTCGCCAAACTGACCCACCATAGTTAATCTCAAAAATGAGTGCGTTATTTAGT
>CAIUZK010000084.1 GCA_903903635.1 uncultured Bacteroidota bacterium | reverse complement strand
CCAGACAGTCGTCGTCTGTTTTAAACCGTTGGTGGAACATAATTGAATTCACACCTGCAAAGGTAATTCGCCTCTCCATAAGGCAAAGCTACATTATTGCGATCTAAACGCCTATACCTATAAAACAAACTCAGCCTTAGTTCTACTTTAACAGATTAAAAGCACTGTTGTACGACTAAAATTCACCTTGCAATATGCGAGTGCTTACAGGATCAATTTAAGGCCTTTAGAATCAAAAAAATTAGTCAAGTCGAGCCAAATATTCAATTGTAGAAGGCTTATTAAAAGCATGGTATTAACGACATAAAATCCTTGAAATGCTTGCCTATATTGGCTTGCAGCCGTTTTCAGTATTTTTTGTCGGACAACAGTGATAATTAACTCTACTTCACGAATTGGTTAGCTCCTACGGAGCATAAACGATAAATTATTAATTGCTACAAAGCGGTTGCTCCATACGGAGCATTTTTACACATTTTTATTTACTATTTTAATAGGTAAGCTCCTATTGAGCAGAAACACTACCATATTAATATCAACAAAGTGAATATTTTATACAAAGCCTTTTGTAATAATGGAATTATTTGTATTTATTTGATTTAAAAACCACCTGCCGATGCCGCTTAAGGATTTCCCGTTCCATGGTTCTCAGTTTAATGAATTTCTCCTGCATTACTTTTTGTGCAATGGGGTCTTTCTCTGAATTAAGGAGGGAGGTTAATTGATCCTGTATAATCAGAATCTTTTTTAGCTCAAAGTAGGATAGGGTACTGTCTACATCATTGATGTACATTAATGAACCAGTTGGCGCCTCAATACCATATTTTTCCTTCCATTTGCTGCTTATCTCCTGTCTTGGATGCAACAGGGAAGCCATTTTATTCCTGATAGCCTGATCGGGATAATTGATGAAATAATGGAACTCGGGAGTAGCGCCAAACCTGTTGTAATGTTCGAAATACTCGATAAATAATTTTAGAACAAGGGGGTCCTTTATTAAGTCTGTCCCGATACGGTCTTCAATTAATTTGGCAACAGTATCAAATCCTTCATAAGGCTGGTGGCCATACTCAATCAAGATCCGTAATAATTGCCATTCCTGTAGTTCGTCTTTGTCTGGTATTTTTATTTCTTCCTCAGGTTCGCCGGGTATAGGTTCCGGTTTGGGCATCACCTCATCCCTACGAACATGTTTTTGTTCATTTTCTATCCGGTCGCGGATGTATTTATTGATCAGGTTGATCAATCCTGCTTCATCCACATTCAGTTTTCTTGCTGCTTCGCGGGTGTAATGAGTTTGAAGAGAAAAATCTTCAGCCTTGTTTATTTTAGAAATACTTTCCGCTATCTCATTTACAAGTTTGGATCTTTTTACCGGATCATCGCCTGCATCGTTGAGTCCTACCTGGAGGCGGAAACTGATTACATTCTGTTTATGCTCCTTAATGTATTCATGGAATTTTGCGGATCCTGACTTTTGTACAAAGCTATCAGGGTCTTCGCCATCGGGCAGCAATACAAGCTGAACATTAAAGCTTTGTCCCAGGGCCATATCCAGCCCCCTGAGCGCTGCTTTAATACCTGCCGGGTCGCCATCGTAGAGAATGGTAAGGTTCTTGGTCAGTTGCCCTATAAGCCTCAACTGGTCTTCGGTAAGCGATGTGCCGCTACTGGACACCACATTTTCCACACCACCCTGATGGAGCGATATTACATCGGTATAGCCTTCCACCAGCAGGCATTCATCCTGTTTGCCAATGGCCTGGCGGCTTTGGTACATGCCATAGAGTATCTTGCTTTTTACATATAATTCGTTTTCCGGGCTGTTTATGTACTTGGGCGCTTTTTCATTGCTCTTAAGAATGCGCGCGCCAAAGCCGAGAATCCTCCCGGTCATGCTCTGAATGGGGAAGATGACACGACCCCGATATACATCATGGTATATGCCGTTCCGGTCCTTTGCCAGACCGGCACGGGCAAGTATCTCACTTTTATACCCTTTTTTTAAGGCAGCCTGGTAAAATGCATCTCCTTTTTCAGGATTGTAGCCCAGGCGAAAACGTTCAATTATATCTTTTCTGAATCCTCTTTGCTTAAAGTAGGACATCCCTATTAATTGTCCTTCCTCATTGTTCAAAAGCGTATCATGAAACCAGGTAGCAGCAAATTCATTCAGGATTCTTAAACCTTCCTCTGCAAGTTGTTTTTGTTGTTGCTCCGGACTGCGTTCTGTTTCTTCAATAGTAATTTTATAGTAATCGGCCAGCCATCGCATGGCCTCCGGATAACTTAATTTTTCGTGCTCTTGTATGAATGTGACAACATTGCCCGCCTTGCCGCAGCCAAAGCACTTGTAGATTCCTTTTGCCGGAGATACATTAAAAGATGGTGTCTTTTCATTATGAAAAGGGCAATTGGCAATATAATTCGTTCCCCTTTTCTTTAACCTTATAAACTGCCCCAGTACATCCACGATATCTGCGCGGTTCATTATTTCCTGTACTGATGCGGGTGAAATCATAACTGCGAAGATAGGAATTGAATGGGGAATTGTCCGTTCACTATTTGCAGATAAATTATTCTTTATAGCTTCAGTTTTCTTGTTGAATGATTTACTTATTGATGCCTATCGGAATATAATTCAGAAATATCTCTGACTAACCATTATCAAATCAACCCTTGACGTATATCAGAAGTAAAGTGGTGCACGGGTTATATTTTTACATCGAAATTTAATCAGGTCTATATCTAAAATAAATAATCGCCCTGAAAATTATCTATATGAAACATACTCATCAATTGCACCCAAGTATTCAGACTAATTCAGTTAGTAATTTTCTTGGTAATAACTCAGTAAAAGCAGAAGGAAATAATCCGGTAGAGAATAGGTTTATTCATGAATTGGAGCAAGAGGTATATATAGCCAAATTGGGTTTAATGCCATTTCTAAAAGGTCTTTCTACAAAGGATGTCATCGCGATGTTAAATCAGCTTGATTTATCTGATAGGAGGTTAGATTTTCTGTTAGCAGCCGTTTCTATAGATTCGGAGGAAAATGAAATTTGTGAGGCAATAAAGATAATAAAGAACAATAGAAAACCTGTACAAAACAATGACCAGACAGATCACCTTAATTATCTTGATTTGTGATTCACTGATTTGTATATATGCTGAATTTTGCAATAGTCGTTGTCGTAGCAAATCTGAGCTGGCATTTTTTTTCTGGGATACTCCCTATATCCTTTCTGAACTTTTCTAATATCAAGAGTGTACAGCGCACCTTCCCTGATGAAACTTTTCAGATAGCATTCGGAAACGAAATGATGTCTCTTGGGTTGCTGAGGAGCTTTCATAAATAGTCCGATTGCAATTTAGAGCATTGGAATTTAACCGCGAAAAAAAATGAATAAATAGAAATTAATATCGGGAGCTGGATTTTAAGCCCAAAGGGGACTTTTCGAACGACAAAACCCGCTACGAGAGCAGGTTTTACTTTTCTGCGGAGAAACATGGAATCGCCCCATGATTCCCCTTAGAGGTACACATAATTTCCTAACAGGTATAAAATAACAAAACCCGCTCTTAAACAGGCTTTGTTTTCTATGGATGAGTATCAATTAATTTAACAAGAGTATTTTTTTGCTTTTATAAAGCTATATACTTCCTATTTGTTGTAACTTATTATTGCTATTGTTCTACCAGGGTGCCTGTCAGTTGCAGGCTATCTGCAGCCGAGGTCTTTTTTACCCATACAGATGGCACAACAATTTTCAGTTTTCCGCCAGTGATAGTCACAGTTGCATCAATACCATCATTGCCAGTGGTTGTGTAAGTTGTTGAAGTAGCATATAATCCGGCGCTGATTCCAATTTCATTGCTTGCCAAAACAGAAGGATAGCTTTTTATGTGAAATGTACCTCCTGCTGTAGGCAGAGCAGAAAAATATACATTAAAGGAATTTACAGCAGGTGTACTTCCTGATGGCATACCATCGAATGCACTTATTAAATTTGCTCCCAATTTGGTAGCAATAACGGTGCTGTAAGAAGTTGTCCCTAGTTTCCACCCATTTGATGGAATCGTTGTTGCCGGTGGAGTGCTCGTGGAGCTTGATTTTTTGCACGAAATCGCCAGCAAACTGATTGCTGCCATGGATAAAATGAGTTTTCTCATAAATTTGTATTTGATTTTTTGAATTAAATTATTGAATTGTAAGTCTTTTTTATGATTGTTTGGTAATGGAAAAAGCTTGCTGCCAAAAGAACCTGAACTATACCTTTTTACTCATTTACTTTAAATGGTCAATTACATACCTACCTGCACGAATATTTTGGAAATATGATAGGGCTTCCTGTAAGAATAATAATACATCTGAATAGCCAGTCCCAACTAAATGCATTGTAAGTAGGTATTTCATACATGCTGTTTTTTTTTACAAAATTCCAAAAAACAGAATCTTCCAGCAATACCTAATTATGCTGAATTAATATACCTACATGTATGTATAGTGTTAGATGATAAACCCTGCCTGAATGGCGTACTTGATAAGACCTACAAGGGTTTTCGCCTCTGTTTTCTCCATAATACTCAGGCGATGTTTATCTACTGTTTGCTTACTTATGAACAGTTTTTCAGCAATTTCTTTACTGGTGTATTCCGCTATTATTAATTGCAAAACCTCCTGCTCCCTGTTGCTGAGTGGTTTTATCAGACTTTGCGATCTGGCCTTTTTCTTCACTCCCGCCACCATCATATCAAGTACAGCTTTTTCATAGTGGGTTTTTCCATCAAGAATGTCGTTAATAGCCTGAAGCAACTCTGTTTTACCTGAATTTTTCAATATATATCCTTCCGCTTCTGCCATCATTATATCGTATACAAGCTCCTGCTCACTATGCATACTTATAACGAGCACCTTTATACCGGGATTTTGCTGTTTAATTGCCCTGATTAGATCCACTCCCTTCATACCCGGCATATTAAGATCGGTCAGCACCAGATCGCAGGTATTTTCACTAAGCCATTGCAATACGGCTGCGCCACTTAGCGCCATGCCAGCCACCTTAAGGCTGGACTGCTTTTTCAGAATAAGTATCACACCGTCCAGAAACATCTGATGATCGTCGGCTAAAAGTATTTTGAACTGCTCCATCACTCTGAAAATTGTATAACTATTGAGGTACCCTCATTTTTATTTGATTTCACATCTATTTTACCATTGAGTAATTCTACCCTTAAAAAAATATTCTGCCACCCTAGCCCATCAGACATTTTAATTTCGTTAGGGTCGAAGCCAACTCCATTGTCGGTTATTTCAATAATATTTACACCCTCACTGTAATTAAAATTAAAATTTATTTCAGTAGCACATGCATGTTCTATAATGTTATGGAAAATCTCCTGAATAACCCTGTAGATGATCACTTCTGTGTTGCTGGAAAAGACCGGAGCATCATCCATATTCAATTTCACCTGGATGGTCTGGCTAACATTTAGCGACCGGACAAGTTCCCTGATAGCAGATCTCAATCCAAGTTCAGTAAGACTTGACGGCATAAGGTCGTGTGAAATGGTACGTACTTCTTTTATCGCTGCGTCAATTAACTTCATGGCATTTTCCAATACAGTCTCGTCTTCATCAGCCGCAGGCATAACTACAGAAACATTTAATTTAGCAGTAGAGAGCAGTTGCCCAACACTGTCATGCAACTCGCGGGCAATACGCGTACGCTCCTGCTCTACCCCTTCCAGTACAGCTTTAAATTGCAAAGCCCGGTGGATGCTTCTTTCCTTTTCGAGTTCATTTTCCTTTTTTAAACGAAATCTGTTATAGGAAACACCTATGAGCAAAATGAAGGCGATGCCCATAAAAACAACAGACAATAGCAATATGTTTTTTCGCGTATTGGATTCCTTCAGATCTTTGTTTTCAGCATTTGTCTTTTCTGTTTCATAAAGAGTTTTATATTTTGCTATTTTCTCAGAGGTCTTCGTTTGAAAAATAGTATCCTTCAGGCCCTGAATTTTAGCCACCAATTCATACAGCCCTTTATCATTACATTGTGTTTTAGCAAATAAGATTACATTCAATGCATACATTTCGCCATCACGGTCCTGTAATTCGTTATATATCCGGGAGGCTTTCTGGGCAAATTCCGCTCCAATCTTACAATCGTTATGCACAGAGGCATAAATACTCCTTTTAATATAAGAAAAAGCGATAGTGCTTTTACTTGCCGATAACAATGCATACTGTTCACATAGCAAGAAGCATCTTTGCGCTTCACTATCATTGTGTAGTTGCCGGTAATATAGCTCCCCCATTTCTCCGTAAAGCATTGATAAGTCTATCCATTTCCGTGTACCCTCCAGAAGTTTTCTGGCCTCTTTATAATAGTATACTGCAGAATCAGGCATTTCAATCTCCTGATATATAATCGCTGTTAACTGGAAGATCTTCCCGGATATTGAATCTGCATGGCATTCAGAAGATATCTTATATGCATTCAGAAGATAATTACGGGCCACCGTATAGTCTTTCAGGTAATAGTAGCATCGTGCTACCTGAAACGTTTCATATGCTTCCCTTATGCAGTTATTTTTGTTTTGGGCTAGCTTTAGTGCTGCTATATTTAACTGAAGCGCATCGCCATAGTTTCCAATAGTCAATTGTTTGGCGCCCTCCGCAACCAGGCTATCTTCATTGGTTTGCGCACTTCCCTGGAGGAAACAGAATAAATACAATAAAACAATAAAAACGTGCTTGCTGTGGTCCACCCTTTCTTGTATTTATACTTTGCACAAAGTATAAAAAATATAACAAATTAAAGCTAGTAAAGGTCAAAACGCTTTTACAAAATAATGAAGGAGAAGGCCACATATATCCCGGCAGGCTAAGGTAATTTGAATCTTGGTTTCACTTAGAAGTACACTGTACCTGGATTGTATAAAATAACAAAACCCGCTAAAAAACAGGCTCAAAATAAATGCTTCACTGCAAATGCTCTCCCAGATCCAGATTTAAGGTAACACTCAAAGTCATAGGCTTTATACCTATCCGGAAATGAACAACACCATAACAATTTTACCGGAAGGTGTGGTTTGGTCGCGGGAACATATCCTTTGGTATGTCGCGCAAGCCTCTCTTTTACATTTACAGTACATCCTACATAGTGTTTGCCGTTATTTAGTTCGAGGATCTAGACGTAAAACCACATAAAGCTAAGATACAAACTTTAAGCAAACCCTCCTTTGCTAAAGCTTCGGCGGATGAAATAAAACAGGCGAACTTCGTCCGCCGAAGCCCGCCTGCTTAACTTTATTCCACCGATCAGCTAAGAACTAACCGATGAACTGCCCGCCTTCGCCGAAAAAGCTACGGCACAAAAAAGCGGACTTCGTCCGCCGAAGCCCGCCTGCTTAACTTTATTCCACCGATCAGCTAAGTACTAACCGATGAACTGCCCGCCTTCGCCGAAAATGGCTTCGGCGGGCGAAGGCGGGCTGTAAGGGACAACTTTCGAACATTTTC
This sequence comes from uncultured Bacteroidota bacterium, assembly GCA_903903635.1. Lineage (GTDB taxonomy): Bacteria > Bacteroidota > Bacteroidia > Chitinophagales > Chitinophagaceae > Nemorincola. Next base: position 11,207 of record CAIUZK010000084.1, on the reverse strand, counting down.
GCGAAGGATTTGAGAGCGATTGAGCCATTTTGCCCTCTGCGGAAACCGTGAATCTTAACTTTTTCGGATTATTAGTGTTATTTTTGTAGTAATACAATACGGGACTTATGGAACAGCGAATATTAGAAAATGTAGTATGGAAAGAAGGGAAATATTATGTGGCGCAATGTCTTAATATCGATATCTCCAGTTTTGGTGAATCGCGTGAAGATGCGTTAACAAACCTTGACGAAGCCATAAATCTATACCTCGAAGACGATGAACATCAGGACATTCAAAATGTAGAAAATCCTGAAATTGTTCATCTTTCCGTAAAATATGCCTAAGTTATATTCATCGTTGTACGTGCTCAAAATTCTTGAAGCACATGGCTTTATTTTTATTTCTCAAAAAGGTAGCCATATTAAGGTCCGAAAAGAGGGAAATCCGACTTTGACAGTGATTGTACCCGCTGACCGAAAAGAGATACCTCAGGGAACCATGCGTTCCATACTACGCCAAAGTCAGCTTACTCTTATTGATTTTGAGTAAAGCATTCAAACAGGCTACAATCTATACGACCAAACGGGACTTTTCGAACGACGAAACCCGCTATAAAAGTGTCTTGTTGTTTTGTCCTGAAATCATTTAATCCTGTAAATCTTAGTTCAGACAATTTGCACCACCCTGCAATTTACAAACCATAAAGTCATGATTATCAATACCAAACTCAGCAATTATTCACTGCAATATGATCTTTATTAGAAATAAAATTGAAAAATCAAGGCATCGGCCAAAAAACATTTAACCTGCAGACAATTTCCTGGTTCCCCTGAACAAGATCCCGATTTCATATCGGGAGGGTTGAGGGTTTACGGTATATTTAAACTTAATTTTGTAGTTTTCCACCTCATGTTATCACCAGCACAATATTACAATCAGCAAAGAGCACATTACGCCCGACTTCTGGCCAAAACAATAAAAGAATTTAACCGTATCGCAGCTTTGCGCCTGTGGGCAGCAGTGATTGCCATTGGTACCATTATCTGGGCATTTCGTAGCAGCGCAGATTGGCATTGGTGGTTGGCAGCCATCTTAATAGCAGTATTTCTGGCGCTGGTTCGCCAGCATACCCGGCTTTCAGAAAGTAAGGGATTGCTCCAATTGCATCTATCCATTATCGACAACGAACTACAGTCATTGCAGGGCAATAACAGCGCCTTTGCCAATGGCGCTATTTATACCGATGTAGCCCACCCCTACTCCTACGATCTTGATCTGTTTGGTAAGGGTTCCATATATCAGTCAATATGCCGCAACGTTACGGTTGGCGGGGCAGCCTTGCTGGCTGGCCGGCTATGCTCGCTCACCTTTACAAAGGAAGTTATTACCGGGCGGCAGGATATCGTAAAAGAACTGAGCCAGCTACCCGAATTATTACAAAACTTCAGGGTAGCAGGCACAGCAAATGCTGAGGGGCCCAAAGACCAGCGCAATCTGGCCCAATGGCTCCGGGAACCCGATCTGTTTATCAACAATATGGCCATTCGTATAGCAGCAGTACTGATGCCCGTAACATCAGTTGCGTTTATAGTATGGTCGGTTATTACCGGTGGGTTTTATCCCGGGCTATACATGGTGATGATCGTCAATTGGATATTGCTGGGCATATTTCAGAAAAAATTTAAGCTGGCAACCATGCAAATGGGCAATTGCGCACAATTAATTGGCAAATATGAAAGCCTGATGAAACACACTGCCGGGTCTGCATTCAAAAATGAATGGTTGCAAAAGGTAAAAGCAAATGCCGGATTGTCGCTCGGAAACATCAACAGTTTCAAGAAAATTGCCCACCTCTTCGAGAGCCGCAACAATACCATGACCGGCCCCATCATGAATACCTTCTTCCTGTTCGATTTCTATTGTTTATTGAGACTGGAAGCCTGGAGGAAAGATCATAAACAATCTTTACTTACTGCCATGGACGATGTGATAGAAATGGACGTTTATGTAAGCTGTGGCGTTTATGCTTTTAACCACCCTGAAAATATATACGCCACCATAACTACCGGCACAGGGATCACGGCCAAAGACCTGCGCCATCCGTTATTACCCATGACAACAGCAGTGGGCAACGATGTGAGCCTTGGCGACAGAGAGGAATTCTACCTGCTCACCGGCGCCAATATGACCGGAAAAAGCACCTTCATCCGCACCATAGGCATCACCAATATCCTCACCAATATTGGCTTGCCATCGCCTGCCAAAGAACTGTCCATACCATTACTGGGCCTGTACACATCTATGCGCATCACCGATTCTGTGCAAGACGATATCTCCTACTTCCGCGCCGAACTGAACCGCATCCGGGCCATGATGGATATAATAAGCGCATCGCAGCAACCGTACCTCGTATTACTTGATGAGCCCCTGCGTGGCACCAACTCCACCGACAAACAACAGGGCACCCGCGCCATTGTAGAAACTCTGATCACCTACAATGCAGTAGGCATAATAGCTACCCACGACACCGGCCTGTGTGATATGGAGGCAAGCCATCCCGGCAAAATAAGCAATTACTATTTCGAAAGTAAAGTAGAGCTGGGCGAGCTCACATTCGATTTCAGTATAAAGCGCGGCGGCTCCACCTCCAACAACGCCACCATACTTATGCGGCAAATGGGAATTATACATTAACCCCAAACCCAAGACGATTCAGGCAACAGAGATTTTGAGTCTTGGATAAGATGGTTTTAGTTTTCTTGTTAATCTCTGGCATATAAATATCTTGCAACTATTCAGGTTATCTTTTAACGTGGTGCGGGTGTTAAATTGGTAATGGCAGTTAATTCATGAATGATTTCTTTACCCGATTTGATAGCTGTGTCAATAATGGAACGGATTGCAGCAAAAGCCCGAGCGCCTTCTTCTGATTTAAATTGCCCCGATATTTTCTGCTTTACTTTCACATTCCGCATTGCCTGTTCGCTGGCATTATTGTGCATCGGCACATCCGTATACTGAAGAAAAGCGAGGATGTAGCTATTGATTTTACCTAACTGTTTCTGAAGGCTAATTGCCTTATGGTGCCCTTGCGGCAATATTTTCTTCTTTCCTAAACCATTTAGCAAAAAATAAATCAAATAACAAACAACCCGGCGTATTCCACTTTCATCATTTTGAATTAATTTCGTTCCTGACTCAGCCATTATATTTAAATGAAAAAGAAAATAATTATACTTTTTTTATTGGCTTTATCCTGCCAGCATAGCGTCATAGCCCAAAGAAAATGCGGTATGGAATATACCAAAGCCTCTTTGCTGGAAATGGATCCATCGTGGGCTCAGAAGCTGGAAGCTCAGAGAGCCTCTTTACAGGGTATTGCTGATGCCTATAAGGCAAAAAAAGCTGCAGGAAAAACAACGCTCACAGCATCTCCTGTACCAGTTATTTTCCATATCCTGGTTACTTATGCCGAATACGATTCCCTGGGCGGAACTCCCGGCATTGCACGCAGGGTAGATTCGCAAATTGCCGTCTTGAACCGTGATTTCAACGCTCAGAATAGCGACTCTACACTTATTCCCAGCGGTTGGAAGCATCTTTATGGCAATCCGGGTATTCATTTCGCGCTTGCTCACACCGATCCTTTGGGTTTTGGCACTCCCGGCTTCGAAATTAAAATAATACCCGATAACCCGGGTGGCTTCACAAGTGCCGCACACAACTACAGCGATGCAAAGCACCTCAGCACCGGTGGGTTCGATAGCTGGAACCCAATGTATTATATGAACGTGTGGTGCCTCAATTTCGTTGATGTGCCGGGATTGCTCGGGCTTACCGTTGCCCAATCATTTACCACCGGCAGTGGCGGTGGTCCAACCTACCCGGCCAATGAAGAGGGCATATGCATTTATTGGGAAACTCTTGGCAAGAGGGTATCTGCTTCCGATTATTATCCTGCCACTGGTTTCAGTACAGATTACTTCGATCAGGGCCGGACCCTTACTCATGAGGCTGGTCACTTTTTCGAGATCTGGCATACCTGGGGAGACGATGGCAGCTATTCCTGTCCCTGGAATGGTCCACATAAAGACGATGGTCTTGCCGATACCCCACCTGAGGGCGGCCCTAAATTCTATAATTACCCTTACACAATTCCAGGTGGCACCTTCTATGACACTTGCCGATATGATGGCGCTATTGACACCCAAAGCATATTATTGGGTGTCGCATGCCTCGACTTCATGAACTATACTGACGATGTTGCCATGCACATGTTCACAACCGACCAGGCTGCTGTTTTGTCGGCTAATATTTCCAGTACCGGCGAACACTATGCACTTACCACAAGTCCTAATCTGCTGCTTTGGTCTGTAAAAACAGCTACTTCTCAACTGGAGATTAATAACAACTTCAATCTCGCTCCTAACCCGACAACTGGCAATATTACCATTACATTCAATCCTGCAATCGACGAGCTGAAAGACATAACCGTATTCAATACTTTGGGGCAAGTGGTATACAGCAATAATGCACTCAATCCGGCAAAAGACTGTTATTCTATCAACCTATCCACATTGAGCAAGGGTATCTATTTTGTCAGGTGCAACTTTGCATCAGCATCAATTACCCGGAAAATTTTGTTCCAGTAATTAACACATTAGCAGGTGTAATTCTGTTGAATTACACCTGTTAATCTCCATTAAACGTTGTTGGCTATCTCTTGATCAGCATACTTCCTGTAAATACATTCCGGCCATCTATATTAACGGCAGTTCGATGAATTAACTGCCAAGATTACAGAGATAGTTGTAGTTTATTCTCGGGATGGAATTCAAAATTTGATTTTAAGGATGGTTTTCAGGAGCAAAGTTATAAGCACATAAAGCTGCAAATAAGTTTGATACAAAATTGGTAAAGCATCTGTGTCTTGAGTGTTCAATTTGAGCAATGTTTTTAAGCTGGTCAATAATTGTTTCTAAGAAGGCTGCAATGTGCATTAATAATTTCTAAAGCGCTGCCCTGTTTACAAAAAAGAGCAGCGAAGACATACTGCTTTTTGCTTACATACCCAATCAAGTCCTTAATATCTTTGAATACCCTTTCTTCAAATTATCATTTTACATGTTTTATCGTATGATATACAATGTTTTATGCATAACAAACATGCAACAATAAAATGAAACTACCAGGCTTTTTTACCCTGAATTTTCATTATTTTAACCTGTAAAAGTAGAATTAAATATCCTGTGAAAACACGGAATTTCCTCTAAAAAAATTACTTTTGATTTTTAAACCACAGACATATTTATGGCAGAAGCGATACGCATGCCCTTGCTGAGCGATACAATGAAGGAGGGAGTGATAGCGGAATGGCACAAAAAGATTGGAGATACTGTAAAATCGGATGATATAATAGCTGATGTGGAGACCGACAAGGCCACTATGGAGGTAATGCCCTATGTAGATGGCATCCTGCTGTATATAGGTGTAGAAAAAGGAAAAGGTGTGCCCGTAAATGGCATTATGGCCATAATAGGTAAGCCGGGCGAAGATTTTCAGTCTATTCTGGATGCTGAAAATGGCGGCGCGGTTAAGCCTGCAACCAATGCAACTGCACCGGCTATACCTGTTTCAGAGCCTGTTGCTGAGCCTGCTAAAACCGAAGTTGCAGCCCAGCCTCCTGTTGCCGAAATACCGGAACCCGGCAGCGATGAACGTATAAAAGCATCGCCTCTGGCCAAGAAGCTGGCTGAAGAAAAAGGCCTGCCTATACAGGCTATAAAAGGAAGCGGCGACAATGGCAGAATCATAAAAAGAGATATCGACAATTATACCCCTGCGGTTGCACCAGCGCCAGCTCCACAACCAGTTCCGGCAACGCAGGCCGCATCGGTAGCGCAAGCGCCTGCGGTTGTAGCAGCGCCATTATTGCCACCGGCTCCGGCAGGCACAGAAGGATATACCGATATTCCGCTGAACCAGATGCGGAAGATAATAGCCAGAAAACTGGCCGACAGCAAATTCAGTGCACCCCACTTCTACCTGACCATGACTATTACCATGGATAAGGCCATTGAAGCCCGCAAAGCCATCAATGAAATATCACCTGTTAAGGTATCATTCAACGACCTGGTAATAAAAGCCTGTGCCATGGCATTACGCCTTCACCCGGCAGTGAACAGTTCATGGATGGGGGATTTTATCAGGCAGAACCACCACATTCATATAGGCACAGCCGTTGCGGTTGAAGATGGACTGATAGTACCTGTTGTGAAATTTGCCGACCAGAAATCACTGTCGCAAATAGCCAACGAAACCAACACACTGATAGATAAGGCCAAGACAAAGAAAATACAGCCACAGGAATTTACAGGTAATACGTTTACTATCACTAATCTTGGGATGATGGATATAGATGAATTTACAGCCATCATCAATCCGCCCGATAGCTGTATACTGGCTGTGGGCAGGATAGCCGCTACCCCGGTAGCTGAAAATGGCGCAGTAGTGATCAGGCAATTGATGAAAATAACATTGAGTTGCGACCACCGCTCGGTAGATGGCGCAGTAGCTTCACGCTTCCTGCAAACGTTGAAAGCCTACCTGGAAAACCCGGTAACAATGCTGGTTTGATAAAGACAATGATGCTATAAATAACAAAACCACGGATCCGTGGTTTTGTTATTTATAGCAAAGAAAACAGATTACTACACCACTATTTCATCAATGGGTTTGGCAGGTGCAGGAATTATCTTCATGAAGAAATAAATAATAAAGGCTATAGTACCAATGAAAATAAACAACAGGATCCAAAGCACCTTTTCACTCTGATTGGCACTGTATTTAGCCGCATGAACAATATAATAAACCAGGAGAAATATATGCAGCCCTATCATGGACAATATAAGCAGGATAATGGGTGTATTGATAAAAGACAAAATATTGTTGCGCAGAAAAATCTGGGGGTCACCATCCTGCGGCATGGACAAAACAATATCCTTAATCATCATGAGGTAATAAAACATAAAGGCCAGGCCCAACACTATGGGCAGGAATGTGAGTATACCGATCAATGCTTTGGAACCTTTGGACATAAAATATATTTTTATAAAATTAACGATTTAAACGAAAAAGAAAAACAGTAAAATTTCAATAGCCGGTTTTAGACCAGCAAAATAATGTCATGCTAAAAACTATAACTACCACTTTGCTGCTGCTATGCAGCCATTTGCTCTATGGCCAGGACAATTACGAGATACAGGTATATGGAGCTAAGACTGCTGAGAAAGGCAGTACTATGCTGGAACTACACAGCAATTTCACATTTGCCGGTCAGGAGTATACACAGGATGGCGTATTGCCAACCCAGCACATGTTTCATGAAACCATAGAAATAACCCATGGCATCACCGAATGGTTTGAAACGGGCTTTTATATTTTCAATGCTATTGGGTTGGATAATCGCACAACCATTGTAGGCAGCCACTTTAGACCAAGGGTTAGCATACCCGAAAGCTGGCACTGGCCTCTGGGACTTGGTTTATCGGCTGAAATAGGCTACCAGAAACAGGAATACAGTATCAACGATGTAACCTTTGAACTGAGACCGATACTTGACAAAACCTGGGGTAAATATTATTTTGCATTTAACCCTGTATTCGAAACAGCCCTGCATGGTCCTGATGATAAGAATGGATTTGGATTCTCGCCAAACGCTAAATTCAGTTATGCAGTTACTAAAAAAGCAGCCTTCGGTTTAGAATATTATGGCGCCACAGGCAAAATCGGGAGGGAGTACCCATTACCCCAACAACAGCAGCAGCACCAGATCTTTGTAGCAGTAGATCTGGATTGGTCGGATGATTGGGAGTTTAATGCTGGTTATGGATTGGGTTTTACCCCAGCTACAGATAACGAGGTCTTCAAGGTAATCCTTGGCTATCGGTTTCACCGCAAAGTAAAAGGCAGCCCCGGAATATTCAGGGCTGCCGGTAAATATATTCATTTTAATTAAGCCAGTGTAGCAACAACTGTGGTCACGCAATTGTACAACTTGGTAACGAGGCAACCTGCCCTTGCTTCTTCAGCCAGTTCTGCAAATTTCTCTGCGGTAATGCCTGGTACTTTGCCGGTAACCTGTAATTCGCTTTTAGTGATAACACCATTGTCGAGGGTAATGTCGCATTTGGTAGCAATCTGCTCTGGTGTAAAACCGGCGCCGCCCAGCACGAAAGTAAACTTCATGGTATAACAGCCCGAATGAGCTGCAGCTATCAGTTCTTCCGGGTTAGTGCCTATGCCTTCTTCAAAACGGCTTTTATAAGAGAATTGTGTATCCTTTAAAACACCGCTTTGGGTATTAACAAGTCCGTTGCCTTCTTTACCTGTACCGTTCCAAACGGTGCTACCATATCTTTTCATAATTATGTTATTTTTTTTACTGCGCAAAGATACACTACCATCAAGTTAATGCCAATGAAAATAAGTTATAGCAGTATTACCAATTAATATAGTTAGGATTATGTGCAGCGCCTGACTATATATGCCCCGGATAAAAGCCAGATTTGGTTGATACCTCCAGTTATAAAACGGAGTAAATCACATAATCAATATTGACCTGGTAGCAACCAAGGACCAGAAACATATTACCATTTCTGAATACGGTGCGCTTATCCATATAGTAAAGACAATAGGAAATATTGCATTAGGAGTATTTTGCAAAACGAAAATCATAAAGATTTTTCAGCATACGATTCAATGAGCTTTAATCAAATTCCCAAATTCCCGATTTCCAACTTACCTTTGCCCTTTATGCAAAAAATACTTATCGCCAATCGTGGCGAGATAGCAATGCGGGTAATGCGTACCGCTAAAGAAATGGGTATCAAAACTGTAGCCGTTTTTTCGGAAGCAGATCGTAAAATGCCATTTGTACGCTATGCCGATGAGGCCGTTTGCATTGGTCCTGCGCTATCCGCTCAATCATATCTGCGGGCTGAAAAGATAATAGAAGCCGCAAAAAAGACAGGCGCTGAAGCCATTCATCCCGGTTATGGATTCCTTAGTGAAAATGCCTCGTTTTCGAAGGCTGTAACCGATGCCGGGCTTATATTTATAGGCCCATCCGCGCATTCCATTGAAATTATGGGTAGCAAAATTGGCGCCAAGCAGGCAGCCAAAAAATTTGGTGTGCCTATGGTACCCGGTACAGAAGAACCCATCAGCGACTTGAATGAGGCCCGCCTGATAGCCAACAAAATCGGGTACCCGATACTGATAAAAGCTTCGGCTGGTGGTGGTGGTAAGGGAATGCGTATTGTGGAACATGATGGTGAATTTGAAGAGCAGATACGCACAGCCAAGAGCGAGGCACTGAGCGCATTCGGGAATGATGATGTTTTTATAGAAAAATATGTGGGCGCTCCCCGTCATATCGAAATACAACTGATGGGCGACCAGCATGGTAATTATGTTTACCTGTTTGAGCGCGAATGCAGTATTCAACGCCGCCATCAGAAGCTGGTAGAAGAGGCGCCATCCAGTTGCCTGACACCGGAAATCAGGAAGAACATGGGTGAATGCGCTATTGCCGTTGCGCGGTCGTGCAATTATTATGGCGCCGGGACAGTAGAGTTCCTGGTAGACGAACACCTTGATTTTTACTTCCTGGAAATGAATACCCGCCTTCAGGTAGAGCATTGTGTAACTGAAATGATAACCGGCATAGATCTGGTGAGAGAGCAGATAAATGTGGCCAGGGGCAACAAATTATCTTTCAAACAGGAAGACCTGAAAATAACCGGTCATGCGATTGAACTCAGGGTATGCGCGGAAGATCCATTGAACAACTTCCTGCCGGAAACAGGCAAGCTGGAAATATACCAGCCACCCAAGGGACCGGGAGTGCGTGTAGATGATGGCTACGAAGAGGGAATGGACATTCCTATATACTATGACCCTATGATTGCCAAGCTCATAACCTACGCATCAACCAGGGATGAAGCCATCGACAGGATGTGCCGTGCTATTGATGAGTATTATATCAAGGGCATAAAAAACACCCTTGAATTTGGTAAATGGGCGGTACAAACAATTCCGTTCCGCACTGGCAATTTCGATACCAGGTTTATTGATAAATATTTCAAACCTGAATACCTTGTAACGGAAGACAATGAAGCGACTGAAGTGGCTGCACTGCTTGCTGCCTCTATCTGGATGAAGGATAAAAAGGACAACAACAACTCTCCGGCTAATGCTGTAAGCAGCATCAGTAAATGGAAAATGAACCGGAAGTAACCTTTTACAAGTATAAAAGCTAAAAGTGTTGATGCAAACGGGTAGCCTATTGTCGTTGCGGTTGATAGGTTGATAGGTTGATAAGTTGATTGGTTGGTTGGTTGAATAGTTGAATGGTTGAAAAGTTGATTGGTTGAATAGTTGATAGGTTGGTGTTGAAAATATGAATCATTATTTGGACTGCTTTGCTCTGAAATAACGTCAGTTCGGAGTATTAATAATTGATTATCAAAATATTAGATCCAGATATTCGGTTGAACTTCAGGACATGCGATACCTCCGGCATCGGTGTAGGATCTTTGGTTGTTTCTATAAACATGTAATCCCTTCAGGCTTAGTGTTGATTGTCCCAATAATCGATTTGAATAATAACAAATGTCATCGAACTGACGTTGAAATAGTATACTTGGTTAGGTAATCCTGTTTTTTGTTTACTGTTTTAAAGAATTGCACACTGCGCAAAAATATTTTGTTGCACAATTTTTTATTGGAAAAGAAATACCCCAAACCCCTCCCGTTGTAAAAACGGGTAACCCCCTGCCCCTCCCGTTGAAGAAACGGGACCTTGTTCCGGGGGTACGTTGGAGTCGGATTTTCAACGTTGTAACTTTGGTTGAGGGGTATAATTGCACACTGCGCAAGAAATAATTTTTTGCGCAAATTTTTATTGATAATCAGGAGATTAGCTCTTGAAAATTGCGCATTTTGGGGTGGAGTGTGCAATTCTTGTTTTGGTTGATAAGTTGAATGGTTGATAAGTTGAATGGTTGATAAGTTGAATGGTTGATAAGTTGGTAAGTTGAATGGTTGATAAGGCGAATGTGGGGTGAATTTTACCACTAAGGCCACAAAGGAGGCGCAAAGGCCACAAATTGATTTCTGTTACTGGAAAAGATCGTGTTGAAGGGCACAAGGGTGTTGTTCCT
>CAIUZK010000083.1 GCA_903903635.1 uncultured Bacteroidota bacterium | reverse complement strand
GATAATGACACAAATGAAACGGATTAAGTAAACTATATTTGTAACAGTGAAGCAACTAAATAACGCACTCATTTTTGAGATTAACTATGGTGGGTCAGTTTGGCGAGGAAAAGAGGGGTCACTTTACGCGGAATATCCAACCAATAGAGCAATGGTGGGTATTTGAAAAGATCATAAAAATACCGTTTAAAAAGATCGGATTTGGAAATGGGTGTGTTACTGTCCCTTTTTATTTATCTGCAATCAGGAAAGATATTATCATAGAAATACCCAATACTGATGCCAGACCAGAGTTTGAGGCTATTAAAGAATACTTCTCAAAAATCCTGAAGACAAAATCTATTACAGTAAGCATCAGGATAAAGCATGATAAGCTGAACGTCCTTTCCTATGAAGCTACTTCCGATGAGGTAAATTCAATAAACGGGGAGATCATTGATTCCGTAAGATTTGAATTTGTAAGACGGGATTTTAAGAAATTTAAAGGGGATGGTAATGCTAAATCAATTTTATCTTTTGATGATTTGAAACAGTCGAATCAATGCATTTGCGCATTGCTGGAAAATGAAACTGCGTTGCTCAACGAGGTATTAAAAATGGAGTCAGCAAAACACTTTCTCCAGATAAAATATTTAGCAGCAAAGCATGAAGCTTCTGTTTTAAAGCTGCGGTTTATTCTACAACCCTTCTCTTTCATTTTCCTGATTGCAGGAGAAAATAAATATCACTTGATCTGGGAAACCCTTGATAGTGAAGAAGCAACCTATCTGTGGCATATTGCTAAGGATAAAGAAGCTTTGCGGGCTGTGATTAAAGAAATAGAAACCAGCCTTAACGAAATGAAGCAAACAGGCAGAAACTCTTATATCAAAAAAGCACCTGATTACTTTAGCCGGATTATTCACGATTATTCTGATACTAAAAAGGGATTTGTTGAATGGAAAGGGGTACTGGAAGAAAGGGTAGTATAGCTATAGCGATTTAATTTTATGGGTTGTTCGTGCTGCCTCGTAAATAAAACATAAAAAATGATAAAAGGTTTTAAAATTTAAAAATGTTCACTAATTTTGAATGTTCACGTTTCTTGAACTAAGGCATTTTATGAACACAAAAGAAGAAAAAATAGTACATATAGCACTCGAAAACCTTGAGAAGAACACTAAGATTAAAGGTGATTGGGAAAATAATGTGATAGGTAAAGATAATGGAATTGACGGAGTTATTACGCTAAACGTTGATAATAAAGAATATAAAATATTCATTGAGGTAAAAACAGGTCTTAGAAACCACCAGCTATATCAAATTGAAGAAATTGCCAATACGCACAAACCTTTTTTATTAATAGCAGAGCACCTCTTTCCTAAAATAAAAGAAGAATTAAGACAGAAGGGAATTGCCTACCTGGAAACAAATGGCAATATATACTTCAAGAATTTGGGAATGTATTTATGGATTGATAACCAAAAACCATTACAAACAGGCAAAGAAAAAACTAACAGGGCTTTTACAAAAACCGGGCTCAGGCTAGTATTCCATTTTTTACTTAATAATGAATTTGTTAACTACCCTTACAGGGATATAGCTCAAAAGGCTGGTGTAGGTTTGGGTAACATTAACTACGTGATGAATGGTTTGAAAGAAACGGGCTTTTTGCTAAAGCTTAATAAGAATGAATATAAACTGGTTAATAAAAAAGAATTATTGGAAAAATGGTTAGTGGCTTACCAGGAGCGGTTAAAACCCGTCCTGAATATTGGTACGTTTCGTTTTTTGAAAAATGAAGACTTCCTTCATTGGAAAAACTTACCCATAAAAACAGGTATAACTTTTTGGGGAGGGGAAGCAGGAGGAGATTTATTGACACATTATTTAAAACCAGAAATACTAACGATATATACGGACGAAAGCAGAAATGATTTAATTAAGAATTACCGGCTAATACCTGACAATAAGGGCAACGTGCAGGTTTATAAAAAATTCTGGAATTACAATGAAGTAAATTGGAATATTGCTCCCCCTGAATTAGTATATGCCGATCTGATAAATACAGGAGATAGAAGATGTATGGAAACTGCAAAAAAAATATTAGATGAGTACTTACAAAATAAGCTATGACCAATTGAGGCAAGACCCAGCCATAGCACGAATGCTTGACGCTTTGGAACGTGGTTTTACAAAATTTAAAGTAGATTTTTATTTGGTAGGTGCACTTGCTCGTGATATGTGGTTGGGTATGAATAATAAAAGACCTAAAAGAACTACAACTGATGTTGACTTTGCTGTATTTATACCTGATACCCAAACATACAGTGAGCTAAAAGATTACCTGATAAGCGAAGAAGGTTTTAATTCTTATCATGGAAACTCATTTGTATTGATATGGAAGGATGGAACTGAAGTGGATTTAATGCCTTTTGGTGATATAGAAGATAATGGTAAAGTACATGTAGAAGGAACTGGTTACACAACTATATATGTTGATGGTTTTAGAGAAGTTTATGAAGAGGGTTTACCGGAAATGGAATTGGAGAGCGGAAACCGCTTTAAGTTCTGTACATTAGCTGGAGTAGTTTTGTTGAAAATAATTGCCTGGGATGATAGGCCGGAAGTAAGACGAGATGACATTCTCGACATTAGCGATATGTTGAAGCATTATTTTAATATTCATGAAGAAGAAATTTATGTAAATCATAACGAACTTTTTTTAGATGAAAATGCTGAACTGATTGAAATTGCCGCAACTGTATTAGGGAGAGAAATGGGTGAAATACTTAAAAGAAATGACGAGATAGCAAACAGGGTAAAGCGAATTATTGAAGAAAATACGAGCGGTCAACATAGCAGCAGGATGGGTGCTATAATGACAGAATACTTTGATAATACTGTTGAAGATAATATAGGATTATTGACGAGAATTTTATCAGGCATTAACGAAGGAAATAAAAAATAATTTTTTTCATTCCCGATACTTGGTGGCAAATTTTTAGTTATCTTTATAACGATAGTTAATCCTGCGTAAAGCGGTGTAATTATTTTAAGAAGTTCTTGTTTTAATCGACAAAAAAATCGAAAAAAAATAAAGTAATTCATTCTCAGGTAGTTAGGATTGCATCTCGAATCCAATCCGGATCACTTTTATAAAGCCGCTCCTGGAGCGGCTTTAATAATTAATATCTAAATGCATTATCCAACCAATGATCAACTGAATACCTTGCCCTTCGGCATTCTTATGTTTTTTATACACATGTGGTAAATTATACAAGGATTTATCTGATAATCCATCAATTTAGTCTTGTATGTATGGCATATTCGCTAATGTGTGAATTGTGTAACAAATTCATGAAATTTCGTAACGTGTTATTGTCTTAATTTGAGCAATTTTGGATAAATCTATTACAACCCAAGGGGTAATAACGGCATATGTGCTGAAAAACAAAAAAACGGTTGCTGAATTGGTTACACCCAATCGGCAGTAACTCCAATACGTGTTTATGTTTTAAAGAAGTTATGCAATTACTTTTTCAAAACGATTTGGTTAATTTTTATGAATTTTAAAAAACGATATATCCCTGTTGATGTCCTGCTTGCCGATGATGATACAGACGATTGTTTATTTTTTGATAAAGCATTAAGTGCAATACCGGTTACAACCCATCTTACAATAGTTCACGATGGCGAGCAGTTAATGAATTATCTTTTTGAGCATTCTGAAAACCTGCCTGCCATTCTATTTCTTGATCTCAGTATGCCGCGAAAAAACGGATTCGAATGTTTGATTGAAATAAGGGAAAACGAAAAGTTCAGGAATTTGCCAATAGTAGTGTTTACAACATCTTTTAGACGGGATGCTGAATATGAGCAAGTTTTGATAAACACCGTATCAAAGATAGGAGTGCAGGAATATGTGCCCAAGACATCCGATATTAAACACCTGCAGGATATTATTCATCGTGCCCTTATCATCGCAATAGATAAAAGGGCTCTGAGTGACAAGAAAGAAAGCTGCGATTAATTTATATCATATGATTTTGAAGGGAATAAATATTGTACTTGCAGATGACGACATAGATGATTGTGTGTTTTTTAAAAAGGCACTGGAAGAAATATTGGAATCCTCCCACCTTACTATTGTAAATGACGGAGAAAAACTAATGAAGTACCTCAATGAAAATACTGATAACCTTCCACTGGTCCTTTTTCTCGACATAAATATGCCACGTAAAAATGGCATAGAATGTCTGGCTGAAATAAGGCAAAATAAAAAATTTAAAGGGATATCGGTGGTAATGTTTTCAACAACTAACTCAGGGGACACAATAAATTTGCTGTTCAGGAGTGGAGCGCATGTATATATCCATAAGCCTAGCGATTTTGCACAACTTAAACAGGTAATACATCATGCGATTCCATTAGCTGCCGAAAATACATTCTCTAAGAACCCATTGAAATATATCCTTAATGCTTCAAATACGGATAGGCCAATAGACTGGTATTCCCAAGCATAATTTTGCTAGTGTCTATAACTGACAATTATTAATTGATCAATACTTTATGCTTTTAAAAGAACTGAATATCCTGCTTGCAGATGACGATACCGACGATTGTATTTTCTTCAAAAAAGCACTGGAAGATTTGATAATACCCACCAATCTTGTTGCTGTCCACGATGGAGAACAATTGATGGATCTGCTCATGAACGCTAATAATGAATTACCCCATATACTTTTCCTTGACATCAATATGCCGCGCAAAAACGGCTTTGAGTGTTTATCGGAAATAAAACTTAATGATAAATTGAATCATCTTCCTGTAATTGTATTCTCAACATCCTTTGAACAAGAGGTTGTGAACTCGCTTTACAATAATGGTGCGCAGTACTTCATTCGCAAGCCTTCTGAGTTTTTGAAATTCAAAGAAATAATACTACAATCTCTTACGCTTGTTGCATTAGGAGATATTACACAGCCGATTAGGGAAAATTTTGTACTTAAAGCACAATAGTCAGGTTGCTGGAATAATAAGTAGATGAAGAAATATTAATAAAGTTTTTTAAAGTCCCCTGGTCGAAAGTTAAAACATTAATAATGGTAATTGAGAATGAAAAGAAGAATTCGGATAAGAAATTTTTTGCCAATAAAGAACTGGTTGCTCAGGATGAAGAGAAAGAAAAGCGATCAGCAGAGCTAACCATTGCTAACAAAGAGCTTGCATTCCAAAATGATGAAAAAGAGAAGCGTGCCGCAGAGCTGGTCATTGCCAACAAAGAACTGGCCTTCCAAAACGATGAAAAGGAAAAAAGGGCGGAAGAATTAATCATTGCCAACAAAGAACTTGCATTCCAAAATGACGAAAAGGAAAAGCGGGCGGCAGAGCTAACCATTGCTAACAAAGAGCTTGCCTTTCAAAATGATGAAAAGGAAAAGCGGGCAGCAGAGTTAGTCATTGCCAACAAAGAACTGGCCTTTCAAAACGATGAAAAGGAAAAAAGGGCAGAAGAATTAATCATTGCCAACAAAGAACTTGCATTTCAAAATGACGAAAAGGAAAAGCGGGCAGCAGAGCTAACCATTGCTAATAAAGAGCTTGCCTTTCAAAATGATGAAAAAGAGAAGCGTGCCGCAGAGTTAGTCATTGCCAACAAAGAACTTGCTTTTCAGAACGATGAAAAGGAAAAAAGGGCAGAAGAATTAATCATTGCCAACAAAGAACTTGCTTTCCAAAATGACGAAAAGGAAAAGCGGGCGGCAGAGCTAACCATTGCTAACAAAGAACTGGCCTTTCAAAACGATGAAAAGGAAAAGCGGGCCGCAGAGCTGGTCATTGCCAATAAAGAATTGGCCTTTCAGAACGATGAAAAGGAAAAAAGGGCGGAAGAATTAATCATTGCCAACAAAGAACTTGCTTTCCAAAATGACGAAAAGGAAAAGCGGGCAGCAGAGTTAGTCATCGCCAACAAAGAGCTACTGGCATTTACTTATGTTTCAGGTCACGATTTGCAGGAGCCGTTACGCAAAATACAAACCTTCGCAACGATATTACTCGAAAGCGAAAATGAAAATCTATCTGAAGACGGCAAATATAATTTTCAAAGAATGCAATTAGCCGCCGGCAGAATGCAACAACTTATTGACGATTTACTTGCTTTTTCCCGCATCAGCACCACCGAACTTAAGTTTGAAAAGATCGAACTGAGTGTGATCATAGAGGAAGTGAAAGCCGAACTGAGAGATACCATTCAGGAAAAGCTCGCTACTATCGAAACTACCGGACTTGGCTCTGCCAACATCATTGCCTTTCAGTTTCGTCAGCTCATGTATAACCTTATAAGCAATGCCCTTAAATTTTCAAATCCAGGTGTACAATCAAATATAATAATAAGGAGTAGGATTGTAACAGGTAGCCAATTGAATATTGAGAAACTTTCTTCCGAGAAGACATACTGCCATATTACTATAAAAGACAACGGTATTGGATTTGAACCCCATTTTAGCGAACGTATATTCGAAGTGTTTCAGAAACTTCATGGGAAAGAAGTTTATGGAGGCACTGGCATTGGGCTGGCAATTGTAAAAAAAATAGTTGAGAATCATAACGGTACTATTATTGCAACAAGTGAATTAAGCAAAGGGGCAACATTTGATATTTATATCCCAGCTAACTAATATCAACGACAGACAAACCTTTCTACAGGATTACAACGCTTTCCTCAGGAAAGAGATTTGCAACGAAAATCATTCTATAATTGTATAGATTGCGCTTGTAACGGTTGCGGCAAGATTTGGGTAATAATTTGATAATGTTTTGCTAACAATGGACGCGTTTAATAAAATCTAAGTTTGTTGTTTTTATTCAGAACTTATGATTTATAATTCAAGGAAGCTGTTGATTGCTGCTGTGGTAGTGTTTTATTGCGGCAGCGCAAATGCCCAAAGTGGTTGTACAGATCCTCAAGCTTCCAATTACAATCCTGCTGCAACATCTAATGATGGCTCATGTGTTTACCCCGTAACTCACAAATCCCCTCTTTTGAGAGGAGCCTTCAATAGTATAATCCATGAATCTTCAGGTTTGGTATGGACAGACGGTAAACTGTGGACACATAATGACAGCGGTAACCCGGCTGAAATATACCAGGTAGACACCACAGATGGCCATACAATCCAAACAGTTATGATTGATAATTACCCGCTTGTCGATTGGGAAGACATTACAGCTGACAGCAATTATATTTATGTAGGTGACCATGGTAATAATAATGGAGATAGAACAGACCTGAAGGTGCTGAAGATAAAGAAAAGCGACATCGGTTCTGGTTCAATAGTCCATGTGAATGCCCAGGCGATCTCATTTTCCTACACGGACCAAACAAGTTTCACTTCCAGCAGTACACACAATTTTGATTGTGAAGCCCTGATGTCAGTCGGTGATTCACTATACATCTTTACTAAAGACCGTGGTGATCTTAAAACACGGGTGTATAAAATGCCTAAGACACCTGGTATCTATGCGCTCACCCCATTTACCAATTTCAACGTTAATGGCCTGATTACTGGTGCAGACTACAATCCAGTAAACCATCAGGTAGTGCTGGTGGGCTACTTTAGCGGCCATGCTAACTCTTTTCTCTGGTTCCTGGGTGACTTTTATGGCGATATGTTTTTTTCGGGCAACAAAAGAAGGATAGAGATAGGTTCTGGAGCCGAATGGCAGACAGAAGGAGTTTGCTGGGTCTCAAACAATCGCATATTTGTTTCTTGTGAAGATACCGGCCCACCCCCTGCTTCTCTATATGTAAGTGACAATATATTTGCCTCGTCAACCGGAATTGGGAGCGAGCCTTTTCGCCTCCCTTACAACATAACACCTAATCCTGCTACCAATGTTCTTGTGTTAAGCGACATAGATGCTGCTGGTGTATACCAGATAGCTAATCTAAATGGACAGGTAATGCTCTCAGGTTCACTAAGTGCTGGAAGTATTAATATTAACATCAGTTCACTTTTAACGGGTAACTACTTTGTAGATATTAAATGTGTGAATGGAAATATGGCTTCTTTACAGTTTGAAAAAAGGTAATATCACCAATAATATTATCAAAAGACAGTACAGAATTACTTAAACCCAGAGTACTTTCCGGAGTTTAGTATTCGTGTATATTGCCTGCAAACCCAATGTCGGCACAGTTGGGTAATGGTCTGAGAAGGGATAGCTCTCAGTATACTAAAATTCTGAAAAATCGGGATTAGTTCACTCCGTCTGTTTTCCGTAGTTGTAACTATGAAATCTTGCAAAGTTTCTTCGGTGATATTGCCGGCTACAGTTGATAATTGTTATCCTGATTCGGCAAATACCATCAGGTAACTATTTGCTTGAAATGACAAATACATATGGGAAGAGGAGCGTGCAGAAAATACAAAAGCTGTAATCGTGAATGAAATTCGCAATGAAGTTTAGGCTAGGATAATAAATGTTATTGATGATCTATTTCCTGCAGATACGTTGCTGTTACTGAAAGAATGTTCAGTCCCGTTTGTGTATATTGTACTCAATCGTCTGCACATTTACCAGTGCATTGTAGCTGGTTGATTAAATTATTGTTATCGGAAAATTATCCTGAGGTTACCAGAAAGTTATGGATATGTTACCAATTCTTTATTAAGTTATTAATACCTTCTAGTCTGATAGATTTGCCGAAATTTTCAGAGAATGCAGCTATTAAAAGGCAAAGTACTTTTACTTTTTATTTTATTATTTACAGTCAGAGGTTATTCGGCAACCATCAAAGGAATCATAAGTGATAAAAAGACCGGAGAACCAATTATCGGAGCTATTGTAGTACTTACCGGCACACAATTTGGTAACACCACCGGGCTTGATGGCAGCTATAAAATAAGTGAAATACCGGCAGGAGCATATGATCTTGAAGTCAGGTTTGTGTCCTATGAATTATTCAAAATGCACGTGGTATTATCTGAGGGACAGACCTTGGAAATCAATCAGGGTATTTCGCAGCTTTCTTCCACTCTCAACGAGGTGGAGATAAAAAGTAAAATGAAGAATGGCAGTGATGAACAGGCCCGTAATCTGGAGCGTACATCTGATAATCTGTTGAACATAATTTCAGCCAGAACAATAGACATCCTGCCGGATATAACTATAGCCAATGTATTACAGCGCGTTTCCGGTGTAACTGTTCAGCGGAGCAGCAATGGTGAGGCTCGGTATGTTATTATAAGGGGTATGGATAAGCGTTACAATTATACGCTTGTTAATGGCATAAAAATTCCGAGTTCTGATGACAAGATGCGTTATGTGCCTATGGATATTTTTCCTGCTGAGTTGGTTGACAGGGTAGAGGTAATTAAAACCATTACACCTTCTATGGAAGGCGATGCAATTGGTGGTGCAATGAATCTGGTAATGAAAAATGCCCCCGATCACCTTGTGGCATTTGCCAGCGCAGCAACAGGATATAACCAAACATTGCTTGACAGGAATTATCAGGGATTTCCAAAAAGTGGTTTTAATTTGAAAGACCCGTTGCAACAGCATGGCGTCGGTTATTCGGCTGTTTTAACCGACTTTCAGCGCAGGACAGGTGATTTCAGCAGTGCTAAGGCCCCGGCCAACGGATTAATGAGTTTTACTGTTGGTGACAGGTTCTTAAAAGGTAAAAAGTTAGGAGCTGTGCTTTCCGGAAGTTATCAGAATACATTTAAAGGGAGCGACGACATATTTTTCCTGCCGTCCATTCAGCCAAGTGTAAATAATGATCCTGCTATAACTGATCTGCAGGTTAGAAAATACTCAACACAGGAAACAAGGACGGGATTGCATTCTAAAATTGATTATGAATTCAATCCTAAGAATTCAATCAGCCTTTATGCATTATACCTTCAGTTGAATGAGTTGCAGATGAGGGATATAACAGATACTACTGTTCAGATCAATAGGGTTGGCGCAGGTACAGGTCCTGTTGATTTTACCCAAAGGGCTGCTTTCCGTAAACAAGCAATTGAGAATCTTACACTTCAGGGCAAACACCTGTTGACAGATAATCTGAAGCTGGATTATTCATTGGTGTATTCAAAGGCCTCCATGGATGTACCAGATATGACTGAGCTCCACACTACTACCAATGCTGCAATTGATACCCTTGGTAAACCTATACCTGCTCCGGTAAACTTTAAATCATTTAAGCATAGCTGGGAAAAAACAACGGATGAAGATCATGCAGCCTATCTCAATCTGACCTATAAGCCAACTATTGCTGGTAAAGAGATCGAATTTATGGCAGGTGGAATGTATCGTAATAAGAACAGGAATAATTACTATAATGATTATACACTTAGCTCTGCAACGCCTAATCAGCCTTTTACCAGTATCTGGGCTGCAAATATGACAGTGACTCAACCTACTGGCAACACCAACAGCAGTCTGAACTATGCAGTATCGGAAGATATTTATGCTTATTATGGCCAGGCAAAAATACAATTGGAAAAGCTTCAGGTTCTTGGTGGAATACGTGTAGAGAATACCCACGAAAAGTATGCCATGAATGTTGATCCCAATCTGGTTCCCGGCCAGAACGGAGAATTTAAATACACTGATGTGCTGCCAAGTATCCATCTGAAATATTCATTAGCTGAAAAGCAGAATCTGCGTTTCTCTTATTTCGAGTCAATATCCCGTCCCGGCTATTTTGAAATAGTACCGGTTACGATTATCGGAGAAGTATATAATGAAATTGGCAATGACAGTCTTAACCACAGTGTTGCGCACAACTTCGACCTTAGATATGAGTGGTTTCCTAAAGGATTGGACCAGTTGCTTGTAGGCGCATTTTATAAGAATATTACCAACCCGATTGAGTACGAACTTGTATCAGAAGGGTCTAAAGTTTCGGCAGGTGAGTTGCAGCCCCGGAATGTTACCGGAAATCCTGCAATAAATTATGGCGCTGAAATTGTTGCCACCAAGTACTTTCACAAGTTTGGTATCTCCGCCAATTACACTTATACAAATTCTTCAGTAACGACCACTAAGTTGTCCCGTATCCGTGATACCAGTGGCCAGATACAAAGTGTTTTTGTAAATGTTACCCGGCCATTACAGGGCCAGTCAGCACATGTGGCCAACCTTGCACTGATCTACAAGGACCCCAAATTAGGGCTTGATGCCCATCTGAGCTGGGCATATACCGGCAGGCGTATCCAGTTCCTGTCTATTTACGAAGGGCTTGATTACTGGCAACGCGCTACATCCTTCTTTGATTTCTCCTGCGAGAAAAGGATAGTGAAGCATTTATCGGTGTATGCAAAAGTGAATAACCTGCTTAATACATCAGTTATTGTAGAATTGATGAAATCGAAGGATCCTTTTATTACAGGTACCTATCAGTTACCCTACCAAACGCTTAAGAGTACAACCCTTGTTGAAAAAGACTCTTACGGAAGAAATTATTTAATAGGCATTCGTTATAAACTAGACTAATAAAAAAAGCAATATAAAAATGAAGCAATTTCAATTAGCAGCTTTAGCGATATTAAGCAGCGCCTTGGTTTTATTCTCCTGCCAGAAAAGAGGAAACGATGTTATTTTCACATCTAAGCCTGTAATTAAAGCAGCACAGGGAATATCTGATTCGGTGCCATTGTGCGGTACTTACAAGGGGCATATGGCTGCAGGAAAGACCTATACAGTTGGCCCGGGATGTAATATCGTTGTGAATGTCGGAGACACCCTCTTTATGGATGCCGGAGTCCATCTTTACATGTCGCCTGCTTCTTCTATAGCAGTAAAAGGATCATTTATTTCTCTCGGTACTATTGATAGTCCCAACTGGATTACGGTGAATGGTATGCTAAAGACAGATAACCCCTCGGTGAATGCAGGTTCAGATTCAGCATATACCAGTAAACGCCTTTGGTGTGGTATTAACTGCGATACCAGTTGCAATTTGCTCGTTCTGAAATGGACGCATATTGAATATACCAGTGCCAGTTTCACAGCTACACCTCCATTCCCATCATTGAGTGGTACTTCCCATGCCATTCTCTTCCAGAATTCTAATGGTTCTTTCATTATGGAAGATAGCTGGATGTATGGCTCGGCCGACGAAGTGAGGGTGTCGAATGGTAAAGTATGCATTATGCGTAACACAATTGAAAAACTTGGGTTCACCGGAGGGGATGGTTTCAACTGTAAACACGGAACAGTGGGAGATATTGCCTACAATTTGTTTATAGGGGTGGCTACAAACGGCAGTAAGGCTTCTGATAAGGGTACCTACTCAGGGCCGCAGACCAACCTGAATATGTACAACAATACCTATGTTAACGGTGGTTACAGGAGGTCCAGTGCAGGTCGTGGGGGCAGTCTTAATTATGAGGAAGGATCGAAGGGAATGGCCTACAATAATATTATTGTCAATTGCAAGTATGGTCTTCGAATAGTAAATAACCCGCCAGCAGATACAGCACACATGAAATATGGTAATACGCTTAGTTATGGTGATTCAGCCAATATAACCAACCAGTTTTACCCGCAGGGATATATCACAATCCCTCAGCCAACTGATATTCCGGTTCCTTCAAGTTTCCTGCCTTCTCCATATACATTAGGCCAGGTTTATTCAGGGGCATCAGTTGTTGGTGCAAATAATCCCATGTTTGTGAACTATCCTTTACCTGCGACTCAGGGTATTGCCAATATTGCTTATGTAGGCAGTTATAATTTCCGTTTAAAGCCAGGATCACCTGCTTTGGGTGTTGGGTACAGAGGATTTTCGCCCATGATTGCGGTGCCGATAGATCCGGTATTTGGCGCTACAGAGGTTACTCCTCCTGGTAAGGACCTGGGTTGCTACCAGTCTGATGGAACAGGAAATAAACACTAAGGTTATTACTTGAAATTCTTTGAGTTTATCCGTTATCAGCAATTGGTAACGGATTTTTTTAAGGGACTAAATTGCTGGCAATGCATAATAAAGATCTTTTCAGGTATCATAGTTAGATTAATAAATTGTTACCTGAAAATTATCATGGTGTTACCTTAAAATTATGGATGCATTACCATTTTTACAGGAGTTTATATCTTGATTTCATCCCGATACTTTTGTGCAAAATTCAAAAAGAGGATGAGGTTTTTTATTAGGCAAGTTTCTTTAGTGCTATTTCTGTTTTCGGGGTTTAGAGGTTATTGTGCAACAATTAAGGGGCATGTTTATGATAAGACTACCAGGGAGCAATTGGTTGGCGCATATGTAACAGTTAAATCGGATGGAAAGGGTTGTGTAACAGAGCTTGATGGGTCATTCAATCTTAAAGACCTTGTACCCGGGAATTACGTTATTACAGTATCATATGTAGGCTATGTATCGAGAGATACTGGTTTAACAATAACGGATAACAATCAGACAATTAAGCTGGAAATTAATCTGAATCCTGAGGCGCATGCAATCGGTGAAGTGGAGATAAAGTCTAAAGCATATGGCGGATCGGATGAATTTGCACTGAGAAGTGAGCAAAAATCCATCAGCCTGATGAATATTCTATCGGCTAATGCTATTCAGATATCACCGGATATTACAGTAGCAAATGTTATGCAGCGGATATCGGGTGTAACCATGGATAAGGGATCATCGGGAGAAGCACGTTATGCAGTGATTCGTGGTATGGATAAGCGGTATAACAGTACCCTTGTTAATAACGTAAAGATCCCTAGTCCTAATGATAAAGACCGTTATGTGCCAATGGACATTTTTCCGGCGGAGCTAATAGAGCGGCTTGAAGTTATTAAGACATTGATGCCATCGATGGAGGGAGATGCCACTGGTGGAGTTGTAAATATGGTTATGAAAAATGCCCCTGACAAACTAATGGTAGAGGCAAGTGTAGCGGGTGGTTATAGCGACATTTTTCAAAACATGGATTTCCAGAAGTTTGACTGGAAAGGTGTCTCTGATAAATCACCTGCTGAAAAGCTAGGACAGAACGTTAATGCTAAAGTTTCAGATTTCCCAAACAAAAATCTGATCCTTTCAAATCTTAAATCACCATTAAATACAAATTCCAGCCTTACCATAGGAAACAGGTATTTTAAGAAGAAGCTAGGTGTGATATTGTCTATGAGCGATCAGAATGCATATAGGGGAACAAACTCCAGTGTCTTGGTTCAGAATGCAACAGTAGCGCCATCATCCAGTGCATCAGATCCGCTTACCAGAACTTTTTCAGATATATTAGTAAGAAAATATTCTACACTCACAAAACGTGCAGGTTTCGAAGGAAGGGCAGATTATAAATTCAATGAAAATAACTCTATCTCATTATTTGCATTCTATGCCCAATTAAACGAATTCAGGGTAAGGTCAACTATTGATTCGCTGCTGGGAGGATATTCTATGCATGATTATGTGGGGATATTTAAAATATCGGATGACTTTCAGACCCGGCAAACTAAACAGTCAATATACAGTGTTACTGTGCAGGGAAAACATAAGTTACACAAAAATGTTTCTGCAGACTGGTCTTTGGTAGCTTCTCAGGCTAACAGGAGTACACCTGATATTGCCGACTATAGCTCTTACAGAGGAGTTAACCCTAATATTGCTGCACAGACGTTTACGATTGGTGCCCCGGTTGTAGACGATCAAACCAGGGATTGGACGCATAATTCAGATAAAGACCTTTCTGGTTATCTTAACTTTCATTATACGCCTAATTTCATTCCGGGTCTTACAAAAATTGATTTTGGCGGTTTGTACAGACATAAGGATCGCGATAATTATTATAACAAGTATACGCTTAAAACATTGCCTGATTCGGGATCAGCAGATCAGTTATACCATTCCGTACAGACTTCTAAATTTTTCTTTTCCACTAATGGAGGAGCTGGTAACAGCTCTCAGGATGGTGGTACTTACACATTCGGAGAAAATATTTTGTCCTACTATTTACAATTACATGAAGAAATTGGCAACAAGATTAAGCTGGATGGTGGTTTCAGAATTGAAAACACTACTCAGGATTATATGACAACACTGCCGGTAAGCCAGTCTGGGAAATCGGCTAATTATGATTATAGCGACTTCCTGCCAAGCATTCAGGGCAAGTATGAGCTGAATACCAAAAGTGCTGTGCGTGCATCATATTTCAGGTCAATTTTCAGGCCTGCATTTGCCGATCTGGTTCCATTTATTGATCCGAATGCAAATGACATATATACAACACAGGGAAATGCCTTTATACAGCATACAAGTGTGGAAAATTTCGATTTGCGTTACGAGCTTTTCCCTAAAGGATTGGATCAATTTCTTGTTGGTGCGTTTTATAAAATTATTAATAATCCCATTGAGTATACCGGATTGGAAAGCGGGTATGGTAAGGACCTGATTATGACACCGGGAAATTATGGAACTGCATATAATTCCGGCTTAGAGCTGGTATTCAGAAAATATGTGGGCAAATTCGGGATATCTGCTAACTATACCTATACTAATTCTGAGATCACATCTGCAAAGCGGCTTTATTGGGCTAATGCCGCATCTGGTACACACTATGATACTATTAGTGTTAAACGTCCTTTGCAGGGACAAGCTCCCCATATCGGCAATCTTTCATTCCTGTTTAAAGATACCAGGAGAAAGGTAGAAGCCCAACTGGCTTTTGTATATACAGGCGAACGGCTTTATGCATTATCGCCTTATGATAAACTGGATAATTGGGAAAAGCCAACATTTACATTAGACCTATCGGCTCAAAAAACAATTGGTAAAAGATTTACGGTTTATTTCAAAGCGAATAACCTGTTAAATACACCACTTGAATTGTTCATTAAAGAACATAATAACGCATTTTCTGGTACCAATAAATTGCCATTTCAGGAAAGTGCCAACTATGTAACTGTACAAAAGGATTCGTGGTATCGGACGTTCTTATTTGGCCTGAGATTTAAACTATAAAACATTTAAAACAGAAATAGAAACAAAAAAGACAATTATGAGAAAGCTACTACTTTTATCCGTTCTTCCTGCTATGATATTTGCAGGTTCTTCGTGCAAGAAATCCAAGACAACGGTGTCTGCAGCCCAGATAACAATCGGCCAGACCATAAGTTCAGGGTCGCCTTTATGCGGCGCCATCAAGGGTACCTTTAAGGCTGATTCTACTTATACAGTAAGCTGCGACATTACTGTAAACGCAGGCGATACAGTCCTTATCCAGAAAGGGGTTACTATTAAAATGACTAATACCGCAGCCTTCGTGGTAAACGGAACTTTTATCAGCCTCGGAACAAAGGCTGCCCCGGTTACAATCACTGATCCTACCAGGGTAAAAACAACAGGATCGTCTTTGTATGGTGTTGATTCAGCTTATGTTGGTGGCTGGCAGGGTGTTTATTGCGGACCAACCTGTGGTTTGTTTGTAGCTAAGTTTACTCATTTTGATTTCGCTGGTGCTGGATTGAAAAATATTCCTTTCCCTGGCCCTGCGCTGAAAGATAATTACACTATTTATTATGGCAATACAGCTGGTTACTTTGTTATGGAGGATTCATGGATATATGGCGCAAAGGATGATGCAGTGCGTTTTTACGGCGGTAAAGTAAATATCATGAGGAATACATTGGAAAAATGTGGTGGTAATGGTGGCGATGGTTTTAATGCAAAGGGTGGTACACAGGGTAATATGGCCTATAACTTATTTGTAGGTAATGCCACAAATGGTACTAAATCGGCTAATGACGGTGGTATTAACCCGGAGTGCATGATAACCATGTATAATAACACTTACGTTAACTGTGGTCACAGAAATACTGGTGCTTTTGGTGCAAGAGGTGGTTGTGCTGAAGTTGAGAATCAATCTAAAGGTTTGGTGTATAACAATATCATTGTTAATTGCCGTTTTGGATACAGGATCGCAGGTGGAAACAGTGTAACTGCAAAGGTATATCATGCTGATACTACTTCAAATGCTGCTGACCCGATACCAATGACAGCTTATGGTTATAACCTGATGTATGGTGACGATTCTTTGCCTAATCAGTTTGTGCCTACCAATGTAGCTCAGGCTGTTATTACACATCCTCAGTCTACTGATATTCCTGACATGAAAACATTCCTGGGAACAAGCTATACTTATGGCTTTCAGTATGATGGATCTTCTCTTGCCGGTAAAAATGATCCTAAGTTTGTAAACTATCCACTGCCAAATCATAATTATCAGACACAATCTTCAATTGATGGTTATGATTTCCATTTATCAACTACTTCTCCGGCTATTGGTAAAGGATACCAGAGTTTCTCTCCAATCACTCTTGTACCGGTTGATCCGAACTTTGGTTCATCAGGAATCACTGGTCCTGGTAAGGATCTAGGTTGCTACCAGGTTGATGGTTCTGGAAATGTGCATTAATATTTGACTAATTACTTTTTTAAATCGCAATGTGCGCTGCTTTTCAACAGCGCACATTGCCTATATATAGCAACTATGGTAAGAGTATTAATGATGTCTTTTTTGTTCTGTTGTCTTATGGGTAGTGCTGAAGCGCAAACAGATACACTAAGGGTGATGGCGTATAATGTGCTTAATTATGGACAGATCCCATTGTGTCAGGGACCGAATAATGTTTATCATGCATACCTGGATACCATTGTGCAGTTTGCCAATCCGGATATTATAGGTCTGGAAAAGATGGGGTCAATAAAATCTGCACCAACAGACTATAGCTATTCAGCCGAAATTGATTTTCAGGATTCTATATTGAAGTATGCTTTGAATAAGGCTTTTCCCGGCAGGTATACCTATTGTCCGTTTACCAACAATGCGCACAATAATGATTTCAGTATGCTTTTTTATGACCAGAACAAACTTGGTTTTGTGGCCATAACCTGCAATTACCCGAGCACAGAGGACTTTAACACCTACAAGTTGTATTATAAGGACCCAAACCTGGCCGTGAATAATGATACTACATTCCTGTATGTTACCGTAAATCATGACATCTCAGGTAGCGGGAGTGCAACTGACCGGGGTGCCCAGATAGCAGGAGTAATGACGCAGATAAAATCAAAATTCGCTCATCTTGCCAATATGGTCAATATGGGCGATTTTAATGTTCGTAATTCATATGAACCGTTATACCAGACGCTTACGGCATCTGCAGATACCAATTTTAGGTATTATGATCCTCCGTTTTACCCAGATGCCGTTTTATCTTATCCGGCAGATTGGGATTCAAACCCCAACTCATTTGCGGCTCAGCTTACTACCTCAACCCGGTATGATGGCAGTATACCTAACTCATGTGGTACAAGCGGAGGTGGCAAAAACTGGTATGATCACATCTTTTTGTCTCCCTGGATCATCAATAATGCCAATTACATAGCCTACCGGCCGCATTCTTTTAGGGTAATTGGGAATGACGGATTGAGACTGGGGAAATCAATTAATTCAGCGCCCACCAACACTTCGGCGCCCGCTTCAGTAATTAATTCACTATTTCAGATGTCGAATAAGTATCCGGTAATGGTTGACCTGCTTGTTTCGCGCAATACTACAGGTACAAGTCTTCCTGATCCTGAAGGTCATACGGAATATGCTGCTAATCAAATTATGCAGGCTGAACAGTTGTTTATATTGAATCCTGTAAATGATCAACTAACAGTTCAACTCAGTGAAGCACTCTATGGAAAAACGATATTAATAGATTGTGTGGATATGGTTGGGCGCAGCCGTATGCATCAGTCCTGCTTTGTAAATGCAGGTTGTATTCAATTACCGAATCAGCTTGAAACCGGTGTTTATAGTTTGCGTATTTCTTGTGATGGCGTTGAACTGGCCAGAAAGACGATAACCAGATTATAAAGCAGATATTGGTTTATAAAAAAGCGCCTTAAATACCTTCACGATTTGCTTGGTAATTAAGGCGCTTTTAAAATTATTTGCTTTGTTTTTTGATAGCCTGGGGTATATAATTCTTTATTTTGTTTGCTCCCTGCAACGAGAAAATATACATGATCGGATCGATACCGCTGGCAGTAACTACTCCTTCCTTTGTACTCTCTATGCCATAGTCATTATCAATACCAATGACCAGAGTGCTGTCGTTTACTATAGCCATATCTTCAGTTTTCACCAGTTTTGGATCCCATCCGGTTTTGGTTAGGTCCAGAAACAATTCTTTTTCTACCGGCTTAATTCCTGCACTGCTCAATCCCTTTTCATCATAGTACTGCTCAATAGCTTTGCCATTTATCCAGTTATTAGTGATCGGGGTAGCTCGGGAAATATTTACTTTGTAAACCAATAGCTGGGTAATTGACTTTTTGGCTTTATGCTCTATTACCAGAAACTCACTGTCGTTAATAGCGGCCGCATCGCCTATTTCCCAATCTTTAGGCTTTATTTTGTCATCTCCCGAGGTTATTGTGCCATCATTAATATAGGCAAACATCCTTGTCTTATTAGTAGCAGGATCTATTTCCAGGATCCTCATTATTCTTGTTGTATCTATTACATCCTTGTTTGGAAACTCCATGGTGCTTTGTACAAAACCATAAACTTTGCCATTGGGTGCTATGGCGATACCTTCAAATCCCTTATTCGGCCTTCTGTATCTCAGTACAGTATCTACTCCCGTCTGATGGTCTCCATTACCAAAAGGAGAATAACGTTTTATTGCTTTGCCATCGGCATCCAGATGCCATATACTTGTGCCAAACTCTTCGCATATCCAGAATGTATTGTCTTTTGCCAGGCAAATTCCTTCAGGGTCTACACCCCATTTATCTGTACCAAGTACATGTTTTTTGCTGCAGTCTGCCGGTATATCTGCCCAGAGCGTTTCGCCCGTGTTGCCTGCTTTTTCAGGTAAGGGCAACCCACTGGCGTTACTTCCGTCCGGGCGCTTTACACTAATAGTTTTCAAAACAACAATGCTGTCACCAATAAGGCGGATATGGTGGATTTTTGGGCAGTATTTTGGGTAAGGTAATATCTTCTCTTTACCGGTGCCGCATTTTGTTTTACCGGCATCAATGGCAAAACCACGGTCTGAGATGGTATAAAAATCCAGTTCAGTACCAGGAATGTGTATAAGTCCTGAAAAGCCAGACTCCCGCACTGGAATTCCTTTCACAGTAGTAATGGCAGGAGATGTATGGTTTGTATATTTCTTTACTGTCACCTGGGCTTGTGCCTGGGTAATGCTGAATACAGAAGTAAGCAGGAAAATGTATTTTTTCATTTGTAAATAATTTCGAAATTTTGGATGGATCAGTAAATGGAGTTATCAAAATGTATATCCTTGACATGTTAGATAAACAAAAAGAGGTGCCTTTTACAAGCACCTCTTTTATTGGATTATAATAAGCTTATTGTTTTACAAATTTCATTGTGCTTACATTACCTGTTATGTCCTCACGAACTGCAATGAAGTATAAACCTGCTGAAAGTCCTGTAGTATTAATACTGAAGTTTTTGCTGTTCCTGTTTTCAGAAACTACAACCTGTCCCAGCATATTGGTGATCAGAATTGATTTGTTGCCTTCTGTATTAGCATTTACATTCAACTCTTCCTTTACAGGGTTAGGATAGACTGAATAAGTATTTTCAGTGCCATTGAATTGGTTTACACCTAAAGTAAGATTTACTGAATCGCCTTCAAGAGTTACATTGTCAAATCTGTTATTGCCACCAGAGCCGGAATTGCGGCCCAGGGTATTTATTTTGAAAACAAATCTTGGATTATTGCTGGCAGTAACATCATTGATATGAACCGTAATCAAAGAATAGATCAATGTACCTGAATCAACCCATTCAGATAAACCTGCACCGCTTGTTATCCATGTGGTACCGCTATCTACGCTATAAGAGAATACATTAACTGAGTCGCCGCTTGAATAACTTGATAATTCACAAACGTATTTAATTGTCAGATTGGTATAGTGTGTTGTTGGCATATACACAAGGATATCCATACTGTCACTGGGATTCCTCGCACGGAAACCATTGCCTGCGGGTGCACCTAAACGCGCATTAGTTACATCTCCTACCACAAGATCGCAATAGGTGGAGTAGGCAGAAGACGTTCCTGGCTTAGGTTTGTATATCCAACGTGCTTTTGCAGTATCATATCCTGGTTTTGCATAATCTGCTGCAAGGCTGGCGATATTAGGCAAAGAATAAGATAATGTGAAGTTGTTGAAATTCCAGTAATACAATAGCGTACCCTGTGCGCTGCTCTTGCTGGTAAATGTAATTGATACAGCAAGGCAAAGTAAAATGCTAAGTAAATTCTTTTTCATATTATTTTTTGATTTTGATGCAAAGGAATGAAGTGAATATTACCGCAGTGTTACCCGTGGGTTAAGGAAATGTTTCTTTGTGAAACCATTTCCTGATGCATGTTTTAGCTCCCTGATAGAAATTTTACCCGAAGTGGTAGTGTTCTAACAATTTGTTTAAACACAGGTAACATGCGGGTAATATTTCGGTAACATAGCGGGGCTTATTTTGCACCAAATTGTATTTATGAAAAGAATTGTATTTTTTGTACTAGTCTGCGTGAGCGCATTAGTTTTCTCGGGCTTATCTGGTTTCGCACAGACCAAATTAATTGATTACTGGCATTTCAACACATTTACCAGTGTCATTCATTTACCTGCTACAGCAAACCTCCTGGCCGACTACACCACCATTACTTCGCCTACAGCCGCATTGGTGTATAAGCCATTACCTGCGGGCGTATCTGGTACTTACCTGGGCTATTGTGATTTTGGTGCATCAGGCACTTCTGATTATGATACGGTAAATTCTCAGTTTGCGA
This sequence comes from uncultured Bacteroidota bacterium, assembly GCA_903903635.1. Lineage (GTDB taxonomy): Bacteria > Bacteroidota > Bacteroidia > Chitinophagales > Chitinophagaceae > Nemorincola. The sequence goes on along the minus strand of CAIUZK010000083.1, from coordinate 65,346 downwards.
CTGTTGGCGGAAATTATTTCAGGGCAAGGAACCCTACAGACAGTATGCAATTGCTGTTGTATATCCCTACTACCAACTATCAGAATATCAATATCCGTTATGGTACTGAAACATCAAGTACTACAAGTGGTGATTCTGTTCAGCTTTACTCATATAGTATAGATAGTGGAGTTACCTGGTTGACTGCAGGTTTGTCTATCCCATTTCTTAATGTAAACTCTACAGCATATACTTCATTTGGAGCCGCCAATGTGGCTATTACCGATCCGTTGGCTTGGAATAACCCGAAGTTTGTATTTCGCATCACCTTCAAAGGCCATAATACAGGAACCAGTGGCAACAACAGATTTGATAACATCACTGTAAAAGGAGATACATTGATCACCAGTGGCCCAGGTAGTCCTGGTTCATTGATTTATTTCTGGCATTTCAATAATTTCACCGGTTCATATTTAAATCCGAATTTTCCTTACATAGCCCCCGACTACTTTATCCATGATTCTTCAAAGGCAAAAGTCCATATGGGTTTATTCCCTGGCACATCAGTTGCCAATCCAACCTATTTTGATGTGGTAACTTTCGCTACTGGTGATGCTGATACCGTAAATAACTCTTGGCCGGCTTATCCTTCTTTACTTACTGTAGCTGGAGGAAATGGTATTCGTCCCCGTAATCCTTGCGACAGCGTATACCTTTATTATTATATGCCTACTGTAAACTACAAAAATATTGTTCTTACCTATGGTTCAGAAACATCCAGTTTTACAAGTGGTGATTCCTGCCAGGTCTTTAGTTATAGTGTAGATAGTGGTGCAACATGGCGAATAAGCGGATTATCTAAATTAACTGACTCGGCATTGACTACTGTAAAAAGAATATCAGTTTCTTTTACAGATCCTGATGTGAATAATTGTTCTAAATTGGTTTTCCGTATCCGATTCAAGGGTCGTAACACAGGGACCAGCGGTAACAACCGTTTTGATAATATATCAGTTCAGGGTGATTCTATTTTTTCGCCTGCCCCGACTATTATTACTACGCCTGTTGCATTGGGTAGTTATTGTAATACGGCTTCTTCACCTATTAGTATAGCCTATACAACTACTGGTGCGGTTTCAGGTCCTTACTCAGTTCAGATATCCAATAGTAACGGTGTATTCCCAACAAATTTCACCTCTAATATCATTGGTACTGGGACAACATCGCCAATCAGCGCAATTATTCCTGCCGGTTCTGCTCCGGGAACAACTTACCGTGTTCGTGTTGTTTCATCCTATCCTGGCATATATGGTACCGACAATGGTACCGATTTTACTCTTGCCGGTGTTGCAGCACCTATTTCTGGTCCTTCAGTAGTATGTGCGAACGGGGCAACTATTAATTTGATTGAAACAGGTGGAGGAACATGGTCAAGTACTAATCCTGCAATTGCTACTATAGGTACTACCGGTATCGTTACCGGTGTTGCACCTGGAGTTGATACTATTACATTCTCTGTAGGTTCAGGTTGTACTACCTCTACCACCATTACAGTTAATCCTGTTCCTGCTCCAATTACTGGTTTGGCAAATGAATGTACCGGTGTTTCTGTTACATTATCTGATATTACTCCTTCTGGTGTTTGGTCAAGTACCACCACTACCGTTGCAACCATAGGTTCATCTACAGGTGTTGTTTCCCCACTTACAGTTGGTACTTCTTTAGTTAAATATACCGGTACAAACGGATGTTTTGCCTCAGTTACCGTAACTGTCAATCCATTGCCATCCGCTATATCAGGGGCTACCCCAGTTTGTGTGGGGTCTTCGTTTACGCTAACTGATGCTGGTGGTGGAACGTGGACAAGCAGTAATACCTCATTGGCTACTGTTGGTTCGTCTACCGGCGTGGTTAATGGTATTTCTGCAGGTTCGCCGGTTATTACTTATACATTACCTACAGGTTGCCTGATAACTACTCCTGTAGTAATTAATCCAAACCCGACAGCTATTACAGGTTCTGCTACAGGTTGCGTTGGCGCAACAACTGCATTTAGCGATGCAACTGCATTCGGCGCATGGACCAGCAGCAATACTGCTGTTGCTACCGTAGGTTCTTCTACTGGTATTGTTACGGGTACAGGAACTGGTGTTGCTACTATTTCTTATACATTGTCTACAGGTTGTCAGACCACTACTTCAATAACCATCAATGCGGCTTCTTCGCCTGTTACCGGTGCATCAGTAATCTGTGCAGGAGCAAATACTACATTAAGTAATTCTTCTCCGGGCGGTACATGGTCAAGCAGTAATACTGCTGTAGCTACTGTAGGTATCGGAGTTTCTTCTTCTACTACTGTTACTGGCATAGTAGGTGGAGTTGTAACAATTACTTATACACTGCCTACCGGTTGTATGGCTACTAAAGCTATGACTATTAATGCACTGCCAGCGCCTATTGCCGGTCTGTCGTCATTGTATTGTCTGCCATCCTCTACTACACTTACCGATGCAACACCTGGTGGTACATGGTCAAGTGCAACTACTTCTGTTGCTACAGTTGGTACAGGAAGTGGCTTGGTTACAGGTGTTGCCCCAGGTACAACAACAATTAGTTATACATTACCTACAGGTTGCTCAGTTTCTTTGGTTGAAACTGTTTATCCTACACCAGCGCCCATTACAGGTAATGCCAATGCTTGCGTAGGCGCTACTGCCAACTATACCGATGTTACTGCATTTGGTGCATGGTCCAGCAGCAATACGTCAATAGCTACTATTGGTTCCGGTACAGGTATTGCTACAGGTATTGCCACTGGTACAGTTACAATTTCTTATTCTGTATCTACCGGTTGTGTGATTACTAAAAATATTACAGTAAATCCGGTTCCAACTCCAATATATGGTGTTGCCAGTGTATGTGCATCTGGTTCTGTTACCACCCTTTTTGATACGTCAACTGGTGGTATATGGAGTAGCAGTGTGGCTTCTTTGGCTTCTATTAATCCACTTACAGGTGTAGTTACAGGTGTTGCTGCCGGCAATCCGGTTATTACTTATACTTTGCCTACAGGCTGTATGGCAACTGCGCCGTTTACAGTTAATCCTTTGCCTGCACCTATTGGCGGTGTAACTTCTGTTTATTGTATCGGTTCAACAGCATTACTGGCTGATTTTGTTCCGGGTGGTACATGGAGCAGCAGTAACCCTGCAGTAGCAACAATTGATGTTTCCGGCCTGGTAACAGGTGTTTCTGCCGGTTCGTCAACAATATCTTATGTTTTACCTACGGGTTGTTATGTTACTTACGTTGAAAATATCACATCAACTCCCGCTCCTATTACAGGAGCCGCTACAACCTGTATCAGCACGACAACAACTTTCAGCGATCTTACTGCATTTGGTGCATGGTCCAGCAGTAATACTTCTGTTGCCGACATCGGATCGGGTACCGGTGTGGTTACCGGTATGTCAGCGGGTACAGCTACCATTACTTATGAGTTATCACCATCATGTTTAATTACCCGTGAAGTAACTGTTAATCCTCAACCTTTACCAATTTCCGGTATTACTCAGGTTTGTATAGGTTCAACAACTACGTTGAGTGATGCAGGTGGTGGAACATGGAGCAGCAGCATACCAGCATTGGCATCGGTTGTTTCCGGTACAGGTGTTGTTTCAGGTGTTGTTGCCGGTACTGTTTCCATCAGTTATACTTTGCCTACCGGTTGCGTTACATCTACCGGTTTAACAGTAAATCCTCTGCCCGTCATTTCCGGACAGTTGTCTATATGTCTTGGGTTGCCATCGCCATTGGTAGGCAACATACCAGGTGGAACATGGAGCAGCAGCAATACTGCCGTAGCTACCATTGGTTCTTCATCAGGGCTTATTTCCGGTGTTACTCTTGGTACCACAACTATTACTTATACTTTGCCAACTGGTTGTTTGTCTACAGTTGTAGTTTCAGTTAACCCTCCGCCAGCTCCAATCACAGGTACTACCCATGTATGTATCGGGTTAACAACCACTTTGAGCGGAATAGGCGGCGGTGGCTGGTATAGCAGTGATCCATCTGTAGCTTCAGTAGGTTTCGGTACAGGTCTCGTTTCAGGTAATTCAGTAGGTACAGCAACAATTACCTATTCATTAGGCACAAGTTGTATCAGCACTGCAGTGATGACAGTTAATCCATTACCTGCTGCAATTTCAGGAACAACTACTGTTTGCCAGGGTGATATTACCTTATTGTCGGATGTTACTTCAGGCGGATCATGGGCGAGCAGTAATACATCTGTGGCCGTAATTGGTACTGCTTCTGGTGTTACGCTTGGTGTTTCCGGCGGTACTTCATCCATTACATATACGGTAACCAGTACTGGTTGTATTTCTATTACTACCATAAATGTTAATCCTATTGCTCCTGTCACAGGTTCAACTCAGGTTTGTGCTGGTTATTCAATTCCTTTAAGTAATGCTATTGCAGGTGGTTCATGGACTTCAGGTACTCCTTCAGTTGCCATAATCAATGCAACAAGCGGATTACTTACCGGTGTTTCTGCAGGTACAGTTAATATAACTTATACTCTGCCTACAGGTTGTATTTCTACAACTACAATTACGGTAAATGCGAATCCGGCGCCAATTGCAGGTAATGACAATGTATGTATTGGTTCAACCTATGCTTTTACTGATGCTACATCTGGCGGTACATGGAGCAGCACCAATTTTAGTGTGGCAACAGTTGGTCCTGTTACCGGCTCTGTTACCGGTTCAACATTGGGTACTACTACAATATCCTACACTTTGCCTACGGGTTGTGCTGTAGCATCTTTTGTGACTATCGATCCTCTTCCCGCAGCTATTACAGGTACTGCACAGGTATGTTTAGGTCTTAATACTACATTGTCTGATGCTACATCCGGCGGTATCTGGTCGAGCAGCAGTCTTACTCTGGCAGTTGTGGGTTCAGGTACAGGTGTGGTTACAGGTGCATCAGTAGGCGCTCCTGCCATTACCTATACTTTACCTACGGGATGTTATATCACAACGTCATTTGTAGTTAAGCCATTGCCGGTAGCTTATACTGTTACAGGTGGCGGCGCTTATTGCTCCGGCGCTTCAGGGCTGCATATCGGTTTAAGCAATTCCGATACTACTATCAGCTATCAGCTATACCGTGGTGGTGTTGCTGTGGGTAGTGCGGTAACCGGTACCGGTACTGCTTTGGATTTTGGGTTACAGACTGCTGCTGGGGTTTATACTGTTACAGGCACTAACGCATTAACTACTTGTGTAAATAATATGACAGGTAATCAGACGATCAGTACAATACCATTGCCAAATGCATATCCTGTTACCGGTGGTGGTGGCCATTGCATCAGCGATACAGGTGTACATGTTTATTTAGGTAATTCAGATTCAGGAATCCATTACCAGTTGATGTTGGGAACGGCTACAGTTGGTTTACCACTGATTGGCACAGGTTCATCACTTGATTTCGGTTTGAATACCACGCCTGGTATATACAGGGTCGTTGCAATCAATCCTGTTACAACCTGCACACGTAATATGTTTGATAGCGCTGTTATTTTCATTGATACAGTGTTTACTCCAACAGTTACCATATCTGTAAATCCTACAGGCGTTTTGTGGGTTGGTTCTTATGACACACTTACTGCGCATGTTACCGGTGGCGGGCCATCAGTTTCTTATCAGTGGGTTAATAATGTTACCTTTATTGCAGGTGCAACTACCGCAGTTTACATAGCCAATAATTTTTACAATCAGGATTCAATTACTGTTTTTGTAAAGACAACAAGTTCCTGCGGAACGGTTATTACGCCTAAGTCAATAATTTTGAGGATACACGATGATGCTGTTCCTTCGATCAATATGGAAGCAGGTGACCTTAAACTCATTCCTAATCCTAATAAAGGATTATTTATCATCAGAGGTACAATAGGTACAAGTTTTGAAGGCAATGTGAATCTGGAGATAACCAATATGCTTGGACAGTCGGTGTTTAGCGATATAGTTAAGGTACAGAATGGCGCCTTGGATAAGGAGATTCAATTAAATTCAAATCTTGCAAATGGCATGTATCTGCTGAATGTGCAGGCAGGAAATGAAAGAAAGGTTTTCCATTTCGTGATGGAGAAATAAGTTGATTAAGTTTTTGGTTTAATGGATCTGAATAACATGTGTTTTGATTTGTTAATGATAGAGTTTTTAATGTCCAGGTGAAAATGATGATGTTGCAGTGCAAATCATCGTTATCAGCCTGATGAGAATATGAAAGAAAAGAGGTGGGTCTTCCACCTCTTTTCTTGTGAGGTAATGCTGTTACCAAAATCCGAGGTTTGTTTCTTATTTATGCTGTTGTTTTTGGAAGCATTGTTTAAAGCATTTATGTAGTTTGTCATATGTGTTTCAATTGCCGCTTCTAATTGTAAATTCAGGATCTTAATTAACTGCATGTAATCTTGTATCTAGTTGACGATGGCAATAATGGTGTGCTTATTGCTGCAATAAATATTACATTTATATCCTAAAATACATTTTATGAAATATGCATTCTCCTTATTATTACTTTCTATGTTGCTGGTTAATTTCCAGATACGTGCCCAGAATTTTGAGGTTCCTGAAGGTTTTGATCCACAGAAGACTACTGACTATGCCAGGTACAATAAGGATATTGTGAGTTGTGTTAACTGGCTCGAAAATACTCCAGTTGATAAGTAAGAAGCAAAGAGGAAGAAAGTTAATGGTTTTCTTATTACATGGATAAGCGGTAGCCCGGATGTCAGTATTTCGATCAAGGCCAATGTGATTACATTCATTGAGATAAATCCGGAGCTCTTAGCCATTTATATGGGTGGCTGGACAAAGTATGCCATTGAAAGCGGAAACTATAAGGATAGCATTGAAGGTAACCTTGCAGGTATAAAAAGTGTAATAAAATACTATAAAGCAAACAAGACATTTACTAAGGATAAGGAAGTGGAGAAGCTCATTACTCTGGACAAAAAAGGGGAACTGGAAAAATGGGAGGAGCAACAGATGAAGTGAGTTTGCACCTGGCCAATACTTCATTTTATTTTTTGGCGAAAAGCCATACAAGGCAAGGTTTGTAAGGGAATAGTAGGAGTACAGCATCCAGGGTAAAGAAAAGGCAGACTTTGTACAGGCAATAATTTAGTAGCCGGCTGCTGTGTTGTTTAGTTGGTACAAATAAACCAGGAGAGTTTCCAAAATAGAATATTTACATATAAATTTATTAAAAAATGACTGATTAATATATTGGGTTCAGGTAGTAAAAACTGACCTTAGTCATAATTTATCAATTGTCCGAAAGATAGCTTTGGAAGTGATTAAATTATGAGCTACAAATACAGAAGTCTTAGCATTAATAAAATCTCCGTTATAGGAGCCGGACAGATTGGTCCGGATATCGCCTTGCATTTTGCCAAAACGCTTGCTTCCTATGAAGTAAGCGTTGTTGTTTTGGACATTTCTCCAGAGGCATTGGAGAAAGCAAAAGCAAAGGCGCACAAGAAAATTCAGAAGGGTGTGGAGACAGGCGCTTTCAAGCCGGAACAGGCAGAGAAAATGAAGGCAGCCCTGCTGTTCTCCAACGATTATGAATATGTGCGCGGATCGCAAATTGTTGTGGAAGCCGCCACAGAAGATGAACGGATAAAGGATATCATCTTCAGGCAGGTGGAAACGCTGACTGAAGATAGCTGTATCTATCTTTCCAATTCATCGCATATGCAGCCGGAGGTGATTTTCCGCAATATCGCGAATAAGTCGAGGTGCCTGGTGGCTCACTATTTCTTCCCGGCAGAGATAAACCCTGTGGTTGAAATTGTGCCAGGAAAGGATACCGATGCCTTGCTGACGAGGTTGCTGCTAGGTTTTTATGAATCGATAGGGAAAATACCTGTAATGGTAAAAAGCTCCTATGGTTATGCTGTTGATCCGATATTTGAAGGAATCTGTCAGACTGCCATATTGTGTCTTGAAAAGGGATGGGGTAATGAAAAGGAAATTGATGCGGCAGCGGTTAAAGCCCTCGGTTTGGGTGTAGGGCCGTTTACTGCATTAAACCTTACAGGAGGTAACCCCATAACTGCTCATGGACTGGATGAGATGGGTAAAGCATTAATGCCCTGGTTTCATACCCCTGCGGCTTTGCAGGAAAAATGCAATAACAAGGAGCCATGGAAGACTGCACAGCGTGGTGAAGTAGTGGTATTACCTCCTGAAAAGGAAGAGATACTCGTAAAAGAATTTAAGGGTGCATTTTTTGCACTGGCTACCTATATTCTGGATCTTGGCATTGTAGATATTAACGACCTGAATATGGGTTGTGAAATGTCGCTTGTTATCAGGCCGCCATTCGGATATATGAATGAACTGGGTATTGGCGCTGCGTATGACCTTGTGCATGAGTTTTGCAGCAGGCATACCGGATTTAAATTCCCGGCAGTACTGGAAAAAGCAAAGTCGGAAAATGGCTGGAAACTGAAGGATATAGTAACCACTAAGGTGGACGATGTATTACTGCTAACCCTCAGGAGGCCCAAAGTGCTGAACGCATTGAGCCAGGTGGTATTGAGCCAACTGAAAAATGAATTGGAGCTTGCGGAAAAGGATGATTCAATTAAGGCAGCAGTGATAACCGGTTTCGGAACCAAGGCTTTTGTGTCGGGCGCTGACCTGAATATGCTGGCGGCACTGAAGACACCGGATGAGGGTTATAATACTTCCCGTTCGTTTCATGCCATTCTGAATTATGTTGAAAATTACCCCAAGCCGGTTGTTTGCGCATTGAATGGATTTGCATTTGGTGGCGGCAATGAACTGGCTATGGCCTGTACAGCCAGGATAAGTAAAAAAAGCTTGCCGGTTCTCGCCTGCCAGCCGGAGGTTAACCTGGGCTTTATAGCAGGCGCAGGCGGTACTCAGCGACTGCCCCGCATAGTGGGTGTGGCTAAGGCTGCCGAAATACTCAGGACAGGCAGACCGGTATCGGGTAAAGAAGCCATGGAGATAGGGTTGATAAACAGAGAAGCTTTGGGAGACCTGATTGATGATGCCATAGCCTTTGCAGGGGAAATAGCAAGCGGCAAAACCGTAATACTCCCAATACCCAAACTGCCGGTGGTGAGCATTGAAATGCCAATGCCGCTGGATATAGGGCACCTGAGCAAAAAAACTGATGCCATACTGGTAAAAGCAATTTATGGCGGAGCCGCCATGACACTTGATGCAGGTCTTGACCTGGAAGCAAGGATGTTTGGTGAGTGTCTGCAGACAGAGGATATGAAAATTGGCCTGGAAAATTTTAAAACCAACGGACCAAAAGTAAAAGCAAATTTTATTCATAAATAGAATGAAGTATAACGTAGGTATAGATATAGGCGGCACATTTACAGACCTGATATGTGTTTCGTCTGAAGGAAAAACTATTGTACATAAAACGTTGTCTACGCCACAGGATTCTTCCATTGGTTTCTTAAATGGTATTCGTGAGATTGCGGAAATGGCAGGTGTGCCATTTGGCAAATTTGTAGCAGCTATAGATACAATAGTGCATGGCACAACAGTAGCCACCAATGCTTTACTGACACTGAGAGGGGCTAAAACTGCGCTCATTACAACGAAGGGTTTCAGAGATGCACTGGAAATGCGCCGGGGTATTCGCGAGGAGCAATTCAACAATCATTACCATAATGTAACTCCGCTGGCGCCCAGGCATCTGCGGTTTACGGTTGATGAGCGAATAGATTCGGAAGGTAAGGTTTTGAAGGAATTTGATGAGCAGGAACTTCTTCCTGTCATTGAGAAAATAAAGGCGGAAAAGGTAGAGTCGGTGGCTGTGTGCTTTATGAATTCCTACAAGAATGCAACCCATGAGCTAAAGGCTGTAAAATTTCTGCGTAAAAAACTGAAAGGCTTATTTGTAACCTCATCCTGTGAGGTGTTGCCCTCCATCAGGTTTTATGAACGCGTGAGTACTACTGCCGTGAGCGCCTTTGTAGGCCCTATCGTGGCTAAGTATCTCGATAACCTGACTCATAAACTGGATAGTATCAATTTTAAGGGCACACTGCTCATCATGCAATCGAATGGTGGGGTAGTTGTTCCCGAGCAGGTGAAAAAGAATCCTGCTGTAACGGTATTGTCAGGCCCAGCGGCGGCACCAACTGCCGGCGCATACTATTCTAAATTACTGGGTTTCAAAAATTGTATTACCGTTGATATGGGCGGCACAAGTTTTGATGCAGCTATTGTAATAGACAACGAATGCGTAACCAGTACAGAAGGAAACATTAACCGCTACCGTATTGCACTTCCTTCGCTGGATATAATTACCATTGGCGCAGGTGGTGGCAGCATAGGCTGGATAAATGACGGAGGTTTATTGCAGATGGGCCCACAGAGTGCGGGAGCATTGCCCGGACCAGTGTGTTACAGCCGTGGAGGAAAAATACCTGCCTGCACTGATGCCGATCTGATACTTGGTTATCTGAACCCTGATTTTTTTGCCGGCGGAAAGCTGAAGCTTGACAAAGAAGCAGCGCATCAATCTATACAAAATGAACTTGCAGATAAACTGGGTCTCTCGGTGCTGGAGACTGCGGCGGGCATGTACCGGATCATTAATAGCAACATGGCCCAGGGGGTAAGAGAAATATCCGTGGAGCGGGGTTATGATCCAAGAGAATTTCTGTTTATCGTTGCAGGCGGGGCCGGATCCATCCATTCTTCTGAGATATGCAAGGAACTGGAGATACCAATGTTCCTGGTGCCTAATGTGTCTTCTATTTTTTGCGCGGCAGGTATGCTGCTGGGCGACCTGAAACACGACTATATACGATCGTATTTTACGTCATTTAAAAATATGGACCGGAAGAAATTCATTGCTCTTTTTGAAGAAATGAAGAAAGAAGGCATGAAGGCGTTAATTGAAGAAGAAGGTGTGTCGCCGGAGAAGATCACTATTCAGCCTGTTCTTGACCTAAGGTATGTTGGTCAGTATCATGAGGTGCAACTTGAAGCCAATCTGGATGATATTATTAATTACCGGCTTGAAAATATTTTTGACTTATTTCATAAAGAACATAACAGGCAGTTCGGATATTCACTGAAGGAAGAGCAGACAGAAATGGAGCTTATTAATCTCCGCCTGCGTGTAATAGGCAGAAAGGAAAGGCCCGAGTTCAATGCAGGGAAAAGTACTCCGGTTACTGCAAAATCAGCTATTAAGGAGCAAAGGTCGGTATATATACCCGAGCTGAATGAGATGAAAAAAGTACCGGTTTATGATGGCGACAAGCCTATATATGGTGCAAGGATAAAGGGGCCTTGCGTTATAGAGAAAATAACAACTTCTGTTTTTGTAAGTGAGGCTTATGATTGTCTGGTAGATGATCTTGGATCATTCATAGTATATGAGCGGGAAAAATTCCCCGGTGGCTATAAATTAAAAAAAAACAAAAAAGTAGATGAAAATAGATAAAATACTTGTTTCCATTTTTCAACGGGCTTTCAAATCCATAACGGATGAGATGAGTATCTCTTTGACTAAAACTACCCGTTCGCCCATATTGTGCGAGGCGAAAGATTTTGTGACGGGGTTGTATGATGCAAAGGGGCAGATGCTGGAACAAACAGAAAACCTTCCCATACTCTCTTTTTCCCTTGGACCGGTTTGCAGGGTGATCATCGAGCAATATGGTGATGATATTCATGAAGGGGATGTTATCATCCATAATGATGTGTTCTCGATGGGTAACCAGAATAACGATGTAGCTATTTTCAAGCCGATCTTTCATGGTAAAGTATTGGTGGGGTGGTCGGCAGCAAAGGGCCATCAGGCCGATATTGGTGGCGCTGTGCAGGGCGGGTATAATCCTAATGCCACAGAAGTATGGCAGGAGGCAATACGTATTCCGGCGGTTAAATTATTTGAAAAAGGCAACCTGCGCAAAGATGTATGGAACCTGATATTTGCCAACATCAGGTTACAGATGGTGCCAGAAGATATTAAGGCGCAGATAGGAGCCTGCACATTGGGTGAGCGAAGATTACAGACATTTGTTGCCAAGTATGGACTTGAGGTTTTTGATGCGCATAAACAGGCTTTATTTGATTCGACAGAAAAAATGATGCAGTCTGAAATCAGGAATATACCTAACGGCGTTTATGAAGGGGAGAGCATGGTGTATTATGATGGAAAGCACAAGGGCAGTAAATTTGTCATTCGCTCAAAAATAACAGTAAAGAATGAGGATATCATTTTTGATTTTTCCAATTCTTCACCTCAAACCAAGGGATTTGTAAATGGTACGTACACTTCTTCCTGTTCGGCTATTACACTTACTTTTTTGCAGATGGTCAATCCGAACATTCCGCATAATGAAGGGATGATCAAGCCGCTGAAATACATTGTTCCTGAGGGTACTATCCTTAATGCATCTTATCCGGCTGCTACTACGTTTGGTAATCACTTATGCCCGCAGGTAGCCGATTCTATTTTTAAGGCGCTTGGTCCGGCTGTGCCTGATCGTATAACCGCAGGCTGGAATCATTTGTTGTGTTCATTATTTACCGGCAACCATCCCCGTACCGGAAAGAAGTATGTTGATATATGCTTTCTGGGACTGAAAGGAGGAAGCGGCGCTATGAAAGGTGATGACGGTTATGATCATATTGGTATGATCGATGCATCTGGTGGTGTACTGGATCAGGATTATGAAATGTATGAACAGCAAACGCCGCACCTGATACTGCAACATGAATACCTGTGTGATTCGGGTGGTGCAGGTCAATGGCGCGGTGGACTGGGAACTGAAACTAAGATTTTGCTTCGCGGAGATGATACTACTATGGTGGTATTTGGTGATGGTGATATAGAACCCAATTACGGTTTGTTTGGCGGCAAGGGTAGTGTGCTGAATAAAATAGAATTGAAATATCCAGGCAAGAGTGGCCGGAAACTGGTGCCGCTGAACAAGGACATGATACATGGTATACCTGATGGTACTACTTATTACCAGGTAGCCGGTGGTGGTGGCGGTTATGGGCAGCCGGGTCTACGCGACAGAGAAAAATTATTGACTGATGTAAAGAATGAGGTTGTAAGTGCAAAGGCAGCCAAGAGTATTTACGGACTTAAACAGAAGTAACATGAATCACGAAACTATACTTCCGGATGGATGGCTGAAGCCCAAGGGATATTCGAATGGCATTCTGGCCAATAAAGGGAGAATGTTGTTTATGGCAGGACAGGTAGGGTGGTCGGCAGAAGAGCAGTTTGCCAGCGAATTACTGGTTCCGCAATTTGAGCAGGCGCTGAAAAATATTATTGCCATAGTAACCAAGGCAGGCGGAAAACGTGAGGACATTTGCAGAATGACCTGTTTTTGTAAGGACAGGGACCAATACCTGGCAACCCGTCGGGATATTGGAAAGATCTGGAAACAATTGATGGGCGACCATTACCCATGTATGAGCATGATATTTGTTGTTGACCTGCTGGATCATCCCGCAGTAATTGAAATAGAAGCAACAGCAGTGATTCCGGATTAAGATACGCCTTACATAATGATAGAACTAACCGAAATACAGCAACAGATACAACAGACCTTCCGCGATTTTGCCGACAGGAAGGTGAAGCCAATGGCTTCGAAAATTGATGAAGAAAAGTATTTCCCGCTTGATTTGTTTAAAGAGGCGGGCGCTCTCGGTTTTTTCGGGATGAGGTATCCGGAAAGCGCAGGTGGAAGCGGGCTTGATATAGTTTCTTATTCACTTGCTGTTATGGAGTTGGCCAGGGGATCAATGTCTTTGGCGGCAGCCTGTACCATGCAATCCTTGATGGCCACGTACTTTCTTTACCGGTTTGGTAATGATGAAATCAGGGAGCAGTATTTCGCTCCGGCACTTGAAGGGAATAAGATTGGGGCAATATGTATGACCGAGCCCAATGCCGGCAGCGACCTTATGGCAATTAAGACATTGGCTAAAGTTACAGATGATGGCTTTATTCTGAATGGTCAGAAGACATGGGTTACATCGGCTCCGGTTGCTGATTTTTTTACAGTTCTGGCCCGTACCGATAATCATGAACAGCTTTCCATATTTTTTGTACCTGCCACTCTTAAGGGAGTAATGGTGGGAAAGAGCATTGAGAAAATGGGTGTTAGGGGTTCGCTTACCAGTGAGGTTGCATTTATAGATGTGCAGCTTCCGGCAAAGTACCTTCTGGGAGAAATTGGCGCAGGTACAAAATGCCTGAAAGAAATATTGGCAGAAATTAGGATCATGACAGCCGCATTGGCAATTGGCATTGGAACTGCCGCCTATGAAGATGCTTTGAAGTATGCAAAAGAAAGGTCGCAGTTTGGTAAATTTATCGGTAAATTTCAGGCTATTCAGATGAAGTTTGCGGATATGGCTGTGCAGTTGGAGACGGCAAAAAATTATGTACTGCATGCCGCTGTTTTAAGCGATAGAAATCTGCCCAGGCAGAAAGAAGCAATGATCGCCAAATTGTATGCATCAGAGGCTGTAAACAATATTTGCGACGAGGCATCACGGGTTCTGGCTTCTTACGGTTATGCAGTAGAGTACAATATAGAGAGGTATTTGAGGGATGCCCGGTTCACCCTTATTGGTGGAGGAACATCGGAAATATTGAAAATTAACATTGCAAAGGAATTAGGATTGTGAGCTATATAAAATCATACGGTACGGCATTACCTCATTTCCGCATTGAGGACAGTATATTGCATCCCAGGGGGAAAGCGGGTATCATGAAAGCGGTTTGCTTTTCGGATGAGGATATTGTAACACTGGCATATGAGGCCGCATCAGGATTGCCTAAGAGTGATATAGATGGCATATTGTTTGCTACGGCTACTCCCGTTTATCAAAACCGTTATCATGCATCTTATCTGGCAGATCTGCTGCATCTGCCGCAGGGCATTCTGGCGCTTGACTTTGTTAATTCAACGAGGAGCGGTACAGATGCATTGTTATTGGCAAATACATTGATTGATTCGGGAAAGTACAGGAACCTTCTTGTAATAGCATCCGATGTTCAATTTCCTGAGATTGGTAAAGAATTATCTGCACCTTTTGGCCATGCGGCTTGCGCCATGTTGGTTAGTTGCGAAGAAGGACCGGTACAGATAACATTTGCAAAATCTTTCAGCGCTGAATTTGCGGAAGAGTTTGATTATAAAGGCGCACATATTCAATATGATCCGAGGTTCAGCAGGGATGCAGGATTTAAGGCAAATATTACCTCGGTGGTAAAGCAGATAAACGCTGCGCCTGCGTCTTATGATGCGGTTATACATAACTCCGTGTATGCAAGAATGGCCGGAGGTGTTTTTGCCAAGGCAGGATTTAATGAAGGCCAGTTTGCCAAAGACAGACTTTCCAATAAGACAGGTAATACCGGATCGGTACATGCATTGTTGCTGCTGGTTCATGAATTGGAAAATGGAAAAAGAAAAATACTGCTGGCTGATTACACGAACGGTACGAACCTTTTAGAGATTGAAAATAACCCGGCTGCTGAATGTAAGTCGCTGGCAGACCAAATTAATAATTACGAATTAGTTGGTTCCTATCAGGATTATTTGCTGCTGAGAAAGGCCGGAAATTTCCTTGCAGGAGATTATACAACAAAAGAAATGTTCACATCAGAAATGATGATGGAAAGAGAGAAGGATACCCTGCGCTACCTGATGGGGTTGAAATGTGAGCATTGCGGAACTATTTATTATTTGAAATCGGCCAGGTGCAAGAAGTGCAAAGAGAGCAAATTCTCTGTGGTTGAACTGGCCCGCACGGGTACGATATACGCCTGTACCAATGAACATTATTTCCCGGCATCATTTCCTCCTGTAACAATGGTTGTGGCTGATCTGGATGGCGGAGGCAGGATGACTGTTCAGCAGACTGATACAATGTACCCGGCAAAAAACAAGATGGAAATAGGGGCAAGAGTACAGTTGGTTTTAAGAAAAATGATTGAGA
Organism: uncultured Bacteroidota bacterium; assembly: GCA_903903635.1. Taxonomy (GTDB): domain Bacteria; phylum Bacteroidota; class Bacteroidia; order Chitinophagales; family Chitinophagaceae; genus Nemorincola. The sequence goes on along the minus strand of CAIUZK010000083.1, from coordinate 49,306 downwards.
ACGATGCAAAGCCTGATTATTTCTGGAAGGCACGACAACTATGAGTAAACTTACCGACATAGCAATTATAGGCATAGGTGTCACCCGGTTTGGTGAACTTTTTCATCAGAGTTATGATGACCTGGTGCGGGATGCAGCTTTGCAGGCTGTAAAAGACGCGGGCATCAATATGGACGAAATCGGAGCAGCATGGCTTTCTACTGCTTTCCCCGAAATTGGTGTTTTCAAAGGCCGGAGCGGAATGGATCTCAGTGAGCCGCTTTCGTTATATAACATTCCCGTAACCAGGGTTTCGAATTTCTGCGCATCAGGCGCTGATGCCATCCGGAATGCGGTTAATGCATTAAGGGCAGGAGAATGTGATGTGGCGATGGCTTTGGGTGTGGAAAAACTGAGAGACAGGCAACCTCAGGATTCAATTGTGAAAATGATGGTTGAATACGGGCATCCATTTTTGCAAAAAGGTTTTACTGCCGCAGGCACATTTGCGGTATATGCCAACAGGATGATGCATGAGTTTGGTGTGAAACGGGAAGATATTGCGGCTATTTCGGCCAAAAATCACTTTCATGGCTCAATGAACGATAAAGCTCATCATCGTAAAGCATGCTCCATTGAGGAAGTGATGGCATCTCCTATGGTTGCCAATCCGCTTACTGTAATGGATAGCTGTCCTACCACCGATGGAGCGGCCTGTGTAATCCTGGTCAGAGCAGCGGATATTGATAAATCGAAACATAACCCGGTTTATATAAAGGGTATTGGTTTATCCATCTCAACCGGTTGGGACTTGCCATTCTTTGATCCGAATCATGATTTTCTTTCGTTTGAGGCAACAAGAACTGCTGCCGCTACTGCTTATAGGCAGGCGGGTATTACCAATCCGATTGAGGAGATTGATATGATTGAAGTGCACGATTGCTTTTCGATCGTAGAATTGCTGACTTATGAAGATCTGGGGCTTTGCGCCCGTGGTGAGGCTAAAGATCTGATACGGGGCAAGGAAACACAGCTTGGAGGTAAGATACCGGTTAATGTAAGCGGGGGCTTGTTGTCATGCGGTCATCCGGTAGGCGCTACAGGTATTCGCATGGTTGTGGAAGTAGCCAACCACCTGCGTGGCAATGCCGGTGAGCGGCAGGTAAAAAATGCAAAAAGAGGAATGACTCATAATATTGGAGGGCCGGGAGCTATTGCATCGGTAATCGTTCTGGGAAGTGATATCTGACGACTTATTAGCCTGAATAAAAAGTGTCTGTTAATCAGCAGGAACGCTGAATTACATAGGTGTCCCTAGTTTTTTATCCACAATTTCTTCCACACATTTGGGGCAGTAACAATCTCCATTTTCAAGCATTGGCAGTTTTTCGGGTAGATTGCTGCACCAGCATTCTGCTGGTTTGCATATGAAAGTTGCCTTACATAAAGGGCAGACCTTGATATTCTTTTTTAATTCCGGAATCATATGAATACAAATCTAAGAAATCTTTTTTTCTTGTATAATGACCATAATCATAAATTCTGAGCTACGATAAAGATAGATTTGTTTGAGATATGGTGTATGGCTTTTTAAATATCTGTTTTGCCCAAAATACCGCAACTGGATTTGGGCAAAGTAACATCCTATTTGCTGGCATGGGATCACCTTGTTCCCCGGCTGAAAAGAGTAAATCTCCGGCAGATCTTGCGGGATCAGGATGTTCTTTAAAAACGATCTTCAATTTGTCTGAAAAACAATTAAAATATATAATATATGGCTAAAGTTAAAGGGGAAATAGTGGTCAATACCGAGAGGTGCAAAGGCTGTGAATTGTGTGTCCCGATTTGCAAAGAAAAAACAATTGAAATGTCAGGTGGGCTGAATAGCAAGGGTTATCATTATGCTACAAGTATAAATGAGGATTGTAACGGTTGCACTAACTGCGCTCTGGTTTGTCCGGATGGAGCCATTACGGTTTATCGGGTGAAATTGGATTGATCTCAAGGTGGATAAGGCCTGAAATAATGCTCTGGCATTGACCCGCAGGCAAGTTGAATTAAACTAATAATTTCAAAAAAAACGTTCGCAAAGCCGGATTTCCCGAGATACCGGTTCTTTGCAAAAACAGTAAATTCTTAAAATAAAATACAATGAAGGATATCAGATTAATGAAAGGTAACGAGGCAATTGCTGAAGGCGTAATCAGGGCCGGCTGCGATGGCTATTTTGGTTATCCTATTACTCCTCAGTCGGAAGTGCTGGAATATTTGATGGCTAACAATCCTGAAGAAAGAACCGGTATGGTGGTATTGCAGGCTGAGAGCGAAATTGCATCGATACATATGGTATATGGTGGAGCTGCGGCAGGTAAGCGCGTAATGACTTCTTCATCCAGTCCCGGCATCAGTCTTATGCAGGAGGGAATTTCATTTATGGCAGGCACCGAACTTCCCTGTCTGTTGCTGAACGTGGTAAGGGGTGGCCCTGGTTTGGGTACTATTCAGCCATCACAGTCCGACTATTTTCAGGCAGTGAAGGGTGGAGGTCATGGCGATTATAAAATGATCGTCCTTGCTCCGGCATCTGTTCAGGAAATGTATGATTTTGCAAAACTTGGATTTGAATTGGCGTTCAAGCACCGTATACAGGTAATGGTTTTATCTGATGGCGCTATTGGCCAGATGATGGAAAAGGTAGAACTTGATGATCAGTTGCCAAGGCTGACAGATGCTGAAATCGTGAAGAAATATCCATGGGCGACAACAGGTAAAACTCCCGACAGGCCCAGGAATATTATTACATCACTTGATCTGAATCCGGTGAAACAGGAAATTATCAACCAGAATCTTCAGAAGAAATTCAGACATATTGAACAGACTGAAGTCCGTTTTGAAAGGTTTATGTGTGATGATGCTGAATATTTATTTGTTGCGTATGGCTCAAGCGCCCGTGTATGCCAGAAAGCGGTGTTGCTGGGCAGGGCAAAAGGTTTAAAAGTAGGACTGTTGCGCCCAATTACATTATTCCCGTTCCCTGTAGATGAACTGGCAAGACTCGCCAAACAGGTAAAGGGAATGCAGGCAATAGAAATGAGTGCAGGGCAAATGGTTGAAGACGTAAGGCTGTCTGTAAATGGCGTTGTGCCGGTTGAACATTACGGTCGTCTTGGTGGCATAATACCTGCGCCTGATGAAGTATTGCATGTACTAGAACAAAATTTTATTCATTCAAAAAAAGAGAAACAATATGAGCCAGCTACTTACTAGAGAAGAGATATGTGTACCGGAGAACGAAGTTTATCACCGGACCTGTTTATTGACCGATGCTGCGCTTTCTTATTGTCCGGGTTGCGGGCATGGTACAGCCCACCGGTTGATTATGGAAGTTATTGAAGAGATGAATTTGCAGGCAGATACTATTGGTGTTGCACCGGTAGGATGTTCAGTGCTTGCATATGACTTTATGGATATTGATATGCAGCAGGCAGCTCATGGCCGTGCCCCTGCCGTGGCTACCGGTATTAAAAGGCTTTATCCTGATAAATTCGTGTTTACCTACCAGGGAGATGGCGACCTTGCCGCGATAGGTACAGGTGAAACACTGCACGCATGCAACAGGGGAGAGAATATTACTATCTTTTTTGTGAATAACGGAATTTACGGAATGACAGGCGGGCAAATGGCGCCTACTACTTTGCCCGGTATGAAAACGGCTACTTCTCCTTTTGGCCGTGATGTTACTACAATGGGTTATCCATTGAAAATAACCGAGCTGCTCGCAATGCTTCCCGGCACCTATTATGTAACCCGTCAGTCGGTGCATACTCCTGCCAATGTTCGCAAAGCAAAGAAGGCAATAGAAAAAGCTGTACAGTATCAGAAGCTGAAAAAGGGCTTGTGTTTTGTAGAAATAGTTTCCAATTGTAATTCGGGATGGAAAATGACACCGCTGGAATCTAATAAATGGATGGAAGAAAATATGTTCCCTGTTTATCCGCTTGGTGATATTAAGGTTCCTAAACCATAAGGCTGTAATTAAAAGGATTGTTAGAAAATAATTGAATTACCAAAAAATATTAAAAGTATGACCGAAGAAATAATAATAGCTGGATTTGGTGGTCAGGGGGTGTTATCAATGGGGAAGATTCTTGCTTATTCAGGCATGATGCAAAATAAAGAGGTTAGCTGGTTCCCTTCTTATGGTCCGGAAATGCGCGGTGGTACAGCCAATGTAACTGTTATCATCAGTGATGAGCGCATAAGTTCTCCTATATTAAATAAGTTTGACACAGCCATTATACTGAATCAGCAGTCGATGGATAAATTTGAAAACTCGGTTAAGGAAGGCGGGCTGCTTATCTATGATCCAAATGGAATTGTGCGTCATCCGGTGAGAACCGATATCAACATTTACACCATTGAAGCTTCTGATGAAGCCTCTAAATTGGGGCTCGCAAAGATTTTCAACATGTTCGTTTTGGGTGGTTATCTGAGCATAAAACCTTTGATAGATGCTGAATACATACACAAGGGACTTGAAAAATCTCTGCCGCTTCGCAGGCATAATCTGATTCCTGAAAATGAAAAAGCAATTGCCAGAGGTAAGGAGATAGTACATGCCGTGCATGTACTGAACTGATCGGGTTAAGCTGGCAAACCATTTTTATATGGTGCATCGTAATTCTAAGAAAATATAAGATTCATGAAAGTACTATTAGCAAAACCGGGACTTGATGGGCATGATGTGGGCGTAAAAGTGCTGGCACACGCGCTTAAGGAAGCCGGGCACAATGTAGTCTATACCGGTTTGAGAAAATCGGTAGAGGAAATTGTTCGCCAGGCGACTGCAGAAAAGCCGGATGTAATCGGGTTGTCAATTTTATCAGGAACTCATCAGATTCTTTGCGAAAAACTGCAGGAAGAAATGCAGCGGCTGAATATCTCCATTCCCTGGATAGTGGGTGGCAATATACCGGCAGATGATGTGGAGGCGCTTCGTAAAACAGGTACAATGGAGGCTTTCCCTACCGGAACACAGATTGATACCGTAGTGAATTATATCAGCAATTTCAAATCGCAAAACTGAGGATGGAAACTAAAACTACTGTCAGTAAAAAGGAAGAAATTAAAAAGGTATACCTGGAATCGGGCCTGGAAGTAAAACCTTTATATACTTTTCAGGATGAGTATAAAATTCTGCCAGGCTTTAAGGAAGAATTGCCGGGTCAATATCCTTTCACAAGGGGTATTCATCCGCTGATGTATCGTAAACGTCCGTTTACTATACGCCAGTACGCAGGTTTCGCTTCGCCTGAAGAGACAAATGAGCGTTTTAATTTTCTTATTAAGAACGGGCAAAACGGCTTAAATGTTGCATTCGATCTTTCTACACAATGTGGTCTTGATTCAGACGACCCCAGAGCGTTGGGTGAAGTTGGCAGGGTAGGTATGGCCATTGATACACTGGAGGATTTTGAGATCGCCTTTAATGGAATAGACCTGGATAAGATCACCGTTTCACTTACTATAAATGGTTCTGCAATAGTATTGATGGCGATGTATTTCGCACTGGCAGAAAAAAGAGGATATGATCTGAGCAGCCTTCGTGGTACCGCCCAGAATGATATTCTGAAAGAGTTTATCGGCAGAGGTACCTGGATTTTTCCTGTTGACAAATCGGTGAAGCTGGTTGTAGACACTATTGAATATTGCGCTAAAAATGTGCCTAAATACTCACCTGTGAGTGTTTGCGGATACCATATACGCGAATCGGGAGCTAATCCTGTGCAGGAAATGGCTTATGCATTTTGTATTGCAAAGGCCTATTCAGACGAAACAATGAAACGTAATATTGATATTGATGAATTTGCTTCCCGCCTATCCTTCAATTTCGATATTTACGGCAATTTATTTGAACAGATTGCCAAGTTCAGAGCGGGCAGAAGGTTGTGGGCCAAAATAATGCGTGAAGAATACCAGACTAAGAAAGAGGAATCTTGCTGGATGCGTATGATAGCCGGAGGCGGAGGTGCAGGGCTAACCAAGGAACAACCCGAAAATAATATTGTGCGCTCAGCATACTATGCGCTCATAAGTGCATTATCAGGTACACAAACTATGGCGCTATGCTCCTATGATGAAGCCTTTACTATTCCAACTGAAAAGTCGGCTGAAATAGCTTTACGTACCATGCAGATCATGATTAATGAAATGGGTGTATGTGATACTGTAGATCCTTTGGGCGGCTCTTATTATGTAGAGACATTGACAAATGAAATGGAGGCTGCCATTAAGAGTGAAATGGCAAAAGTGGATGCGCTTGGCGGAATAATTGAAGGTGTGGCTACAGGCAGGGTGCAGGAGGCAGTATCGCGGCAGGCTTATGAAAGGGAAAAGGCAATGCAGGATGGCAACATTCTGAAGGTGGGTGTTAACTGCTACAAAAAGGAAGAGGAAAAACGCACTGTTGAATTTCATCCTTACAATATAGAAGCTGCCAATAACCAGGTAAAGAAATTAAAGAAGAAGCGTGCTGAAAGGAACAATGAACTGGTGAAACAATTGCTGGCAATTGTAAAGGATGATGCTGAGAAAAATGTGAATCTCATGCCTTCCATTATTGCCGCAGTGAAGGAATATGCAACGGTAGGTGAGATCATCGGCGTGCTGAAAGAAGTATATGGGGAATATGATGAGCCGATATTCTTTTAGGAAGAGTATCTTGGGTTAATAATCATTTGTAAATACTTTTTGTGCATGACAGCTAAGCAAATTACTGTTTTGTCATTAGAGCAGGCCCTGGCGCTGCCCTTCGCTACCGAGCGCATGGTTCACCAGGGTTGGCGCGTCATTCGTCTGGAGACACCGGCGGAAGAGGGTGGAGGCAATGCGGGAGATCCTAACCGATATATCGGAGCCGATCTTGGTTATCATGACCTGCATTCTTATTACATAGCCCCGAATCTGGGGAAGGAAGCCATAACAATCAATTTGAAAAAACCGGAAGGCCGGGAATTACTGTGCAAAGTAATTAAGGAATTGAAGGTCGATGTTTTTTTGTGCAATACATTACCCAAGCGGTACAAGCAATTGGGTATTGATTACGAAACTTTGAAAACGGCCAACCCCTCCATAATATGGTGTAGCATTTCGGCTATGGGCCCCGCGCATCCCGATAGGGCAGGCTACGACCCGGCATTGCAGGCATTGATGGGCTACACCTACCTTACCGGCGAACCGGAAGGTAAACCTGTGCCATGCGGTATTCCTATCATTGATCTTAAAGCAGGCGATGAAGCTTTTACCCAGGTAGTGCTGGCCTTGCTGGAAAGGAACAACACCGGAATAGGCAAAGAAATACACATCTCTATGGCTCAATGTGCGGCAAGCTGGCTGATAACAGCCCTTCCCCAGTTGCAGTTTGTGAAAAGTGATAATGAGTTGTTTAAACGCAGTGGCAATGAGCACCGTAGCTTTATTCCCTGCAATGTTTATCCAACTATTGACGGAATGGTATACCTCGCAATAGGCAATGATTCGCAATGGGCGAAGTTTGCCGGTTTGCCCGGTTTTGAAAGTCTGGCCAGGCCCGCCCGAAAAACCAACCAGGGAAGGATGGATGACAAAGAAAATATTTACAGGGAGATTGGAGCGCTGACCATAAACTATACTACCAAAGCATTTTCGGATTTATGCCTGAGCATAAATCTTTCTGTTTCGCCGGTTAATTCCATCAGGGAGGTAGCGGCAATGGATATAGTGTCGGATGAGATGGTGAAAGCAAAAATGCCTGATGGCAGGGTAGTGCCATTGTTTCCGTCTTCTCATGAAACTGCCTATTTAAAAGCGAATAATAATGTGCTGGAATGCGCCCCTCATCTGGGCGCTCATAATAAAACTGTTTTTGCTGAGGCCGGATATACAACCGAAGAAATTATCAACCTGGAAAAAGACAACCTGATATAGGATGAAAGAGCGCACCATAAAAATATTGACACCACATGCTGCACCGCACAAAACCTGTGTGATGGGCAATGAAGGTATTGCACGCGCTGCAATAGAGGCTGGTGTAGATGGTGTGTTTGCCTATCCGGGTACTCCTTCCACCGAGATTTCAGAAATATTCAATCATGTAAATAGTTTTCAATCACAGCAGGCAAACATTGAGCAATATCCTGAACTCACCAGGCATAATATATATTTTGAGTTTAGTATCAATGAGAAGATCGCCTTGGAGAAGGCAATAGCCTATTCTATCGGCAACAGGAGCAGCATGTGCGTAATGAAAAATGTGGGGATGAATGTGGCCTGCGATCCTTTGATGTCTGTGACTTACCAAACCATAATTGCGCCATTGGTGATTGTGGTTTGCGATGATCCGGGATGTCATTCCAGTTCCAATGAGCAGGATTCAAGGTATTGGGGGCCTATGGCTTCTGTGCCGGTGTTCAATCCTGCAACCCCTGCCGATGCCTTTGTGATGATCAAAGAGGCATTCGTATTATCGGGTAAAATAAAATTGCCGGTCATTGTGCGCACTACCACCAGGGTATCGCATACACGTGGTGTAGTGACTTATGGTGCAATTAATGCAGAAAATCATGAGGCTGCGTTCGACCGTTTGCCCGAGCATATCAACATACCGGCGCGCACAGCCACTGCGCACAGGCGTTTGCTGGATAAGCTGAAATCGGAAAATGTATTGTCGTATTTAGCTCTAAACAGCAGGATAGTAATGCAAAGTGATGCTCCTGAATTGGGGATTATCAGTAGCGGCGTTTCTACTACCTATGCAATCGAGTTGTTGTCCGGTTCGGCTTGTGCAGACCATATCACACTGATCGATCTCGGTTTAATCCATCCTTTCCCGGAGCAGGAGGTTATTGCTTTTCTGAAACGGGGTTTCAAAAAAGTATTGATACTGGAAGAACTGGATCCTATTATTGAAAATGCAGTAAGGGTTATTTCCCAGCAGAACAATATTCAGGTAGATATCTATGGTAAAGGTTTCTCTGAATTAGTCAGCACAGGTGAATTTTCAATCGATCTGTTGACAAAAGTATTCGAAGATTTTACCGGATCCGTACTCCGGAAGACAGAACGTTTGCCTCTTACCAACACGAGTCAATTCCTTGATAAGTTGCCTCCCCGGCCACCTACTTTGTGTGCTGGTTGCCCTCATCGCGCTACTTTTTATTTATTGAAGCTTGCCATACCAAGAGAGCAAAGCGAGCTGATAATGTGTGGCGATATAGGCTGTTTTGGGTTGGGAGCTTTACCTCCGCTCAGAATGATTGATACAATCAATCATATGGGTATGAGTATCTCCATGGCGCAGGGCTTGTATGAGTCATTTAATGACTCTGGAAAAAGTAAAAAAGTAGTGGCATTACTGGGCGATGGAACATTTTTTCATAGCGGGCTTACCTCGCTTGTCAATGCAGTTTATACCAGGGCCAATATTCTCGTTATCATATTTGATAACCGTACTATTGGCATGACCGGCCACCAGTCTCATCCGGGCGCTTCACGTGCCTCAAAATATCATGAAATTGACCTCCCGAATTTATTGCGGGGGTTAGGTATAGAGTTTGTTGAAACTATTAACCCCTACAATATCAGGGAGAGTTTCGATAAGGTAAACAGTGGCCTGTTGTTCAATGGTGTATCCGTCATTGTTTCCAGGGCTCCCTGTATTTTTCTGCCCGATCTTTCTGATCATAAGGCACGAAACAAAAAAATTGCGGTTGATCCGTCATTATGCAATTCCTGCGCCAATCATGAGGATATAGATCTGAGCTGTTCCCGGTGTTATGCTCCTAAGAACAATTTGTCGAGGGCGCGGGCCAGGTTGATAGCCGATGTTTCTGTTCCGGGCAATGAAGAGTTATGTCCGGCAAATATCTGTAATCATGGTTTCTTTAATTCTATACTGGAAGGAGATTATAAGGCGGCGATAGAGATAGTGAGAGACAAAATGCTTTTTGCCAGGACTTGCGGAGATGTTTGCCACAGGCCCTGCGAGCTTTTTGCCAACAACACCAATGTAGTGCCAATAAAGAAACTGAAACACATGGTTTCTTCAGTTGATGAAAATTTCAGGGATTTTTCTATTCCTATAAAGAGGGCGCTGGATTCTGTAAAGAAAAATAAGTCTGTGGCAATTGTTGGGGCAGGTCCGGCGGGCTTAAGCGCTGCTTATGATCTTGTTCAGAATGGATATTCCGTGACTGTATTTGAAAAAGAGCATAAGGCAGGAGGAATGGTGACATTTGCTATACCTGAGTTCAGAATGGATAAGGCAGGGTATGACTTTGAAGCCATGCAACTGGAGCAAATGGGAGTTCAGTTTCATTTTAATGCCGCTTTAGGCAAAGATCTTACCCTGGATCAGTTGTCAAATGATTATGATTCTGTGATCCTGGCTATAGGTACGAATAAGGCTAAGACCCTCAACCTTATTGACCGCAATATTCCGGCCAACAGAAGAAGCGATGCACTTGCGTTTCTGAAATCGTTTAATGAAGGTGAAAAGAAGCTGAATGATGGCGATGTTGTCCTTGTTATAGGAGGAGGAAACAGCGCTATTGATGCGGCCCGGTCGGCAAAACGATTGTGTCCGGATAATACCGTAATCGTTACCTGTATTGAAGAGGAAGGATCAATGCCGGCTTTTGCTGAAGAAGTAATGCATGCAAGGGCAGAGGGGATTGAATTCAATTGCAGCAGTTTTGTAGGCGCCTGTATGTTTTCTGAAAATAGAATTGTTGCTTCAATCAATTCTTTTGAATCAAAAGTATTGCTGAAGGACATTCACTGCGACCATATTATTACGGCAATTGGTCAGACTGCTGAATCAGGTATTGCCGAACAACTCAGTAAAGATGATAGCTTAAGGATTAATACCGATAATAATTACTCCGGGTATAAAAACGTTTTTGCGGCTGGAGATATTTGCGCCGGCAACAATATGAGTGTTATTGGCGCTATTGCATCCGGGAAGAAGGCCGCAATTGGCGTGAGGAAATTGCTGGAGGGTTACAAATTTGACTATGAAGGAGATTTCGCTCTTGACAGGTTGAACCGCAACCCGATGCCATCGATTAAGTTGAGAGAAACAATTATTGACAATAATATCAGGCAGGAAATAGAGCAGTATAATTTGTTTCAATCCTGTCGTAAGTGTAATCACTGCATTGATAATTTCGGATGCCCGGCAATGGTAAAGGTAGACGGCAAAGTACAGATAGATATGAACCGTTGCACCCAGTGCGGATTGTGTATAGATGTATGCCCGAACAAAGCAATTAAATGGGTTTATGAAAATGAATTAGAACCGGTAACAGCAATATGAACAGAAACATGAAAATACTGGTAGCTGGTGTAGGCGGGCAGGGAATAGTTTATCTCACAAATATTATTGTTGAGGCGGCTATGCTATCTGATGTTCCAGTAAGCGTCAGTGAGATTCATGGGCTTTCTCAGCGGGGTGGGGTGGTAACTTCCGGTATAGGTCTCGGAACCAACTGCACGGGTTTTATCGGCTTGGCCGGAGTTGATCTGCTTATAGGGCTGGAACCACTGGAAACACAAAGATGCCTGCCCTATCTGCATAACAACAGCAGCGTTATTTTTGGCAATTACAGGGTGCAGCCCTATTCTGTTAATGCTCAGATGGCTGCCTATCCCGATGTTGGGCTATTCGGAAAATATCTGGAGCAACAATGCAGGGAAGTTGTTTTTATCAATCAATTTCCGGAAAGCATCAATTCTGTTCTGTACAATATTTTCCTCCTTGGAAGAGCGACAAGAATGAAAGATTTTCCATTCGGTGCCGGAATTCTGGAGGAGGCTATAAATAATGTAGTAACAGGTTATTATAAAGAAAAATCACTAATGGCATTTCAATTGGGTGTTGCATTTGAAATGAACGGGCAACCGGCATAAACAGGTTTATGAAAAAGAATTCTATTAAGAAAGAAACATTGCATGAGGTGACTTTTACCCTGAATGGGAAAAAAGTTACGTGCAAAATAAAAGGTGCTACTGTCTTACTTGATCTTATCCGGGATGTCTTTGATCTCAAAGGAACAAAGTCGGGCTGTAATGAAGGGGAGTGCGGGGCATGCACGGTACTGGTAAATGGGGCGCCGGTTAATTCCTGCCTCTACCTGGCGATAAATGCAAATGGTAAACAAATAGAAACCATCGAAGGTTTGATTGGTCATGACGGTACACTCCATCCGGTGCAGGATTCACTGGTGCAAAGCGGCGCTGTGCAGTGCGGGTTTTGTACTTCGGGTATGGCAATGGCAATTAAATCGATGGTTGACCTGTATGAAACAGGGCAGCATGTTCCCGGTGATATAAGAACAGAATTGCCATCGAGAGATGAAATTAAAAAGTACCTCGAAGGAAATTTGTGCCGGTGTACAGGTTATGTTAAGATTATTGATGCAGCAGAAAAGTTATTCGCAAAAGAAGATTGCAGATGAAAAAGGAATTAAAGGTCATTGGACAGCCTATCCCGAAGCAGGATGCCAATATACGGGCATCAGGTAAAGCTATTTACGGTCACGATATTGTGTTGCCTGGTATGTTGTACGGCGCTATTTTGCGCACCGAACATCCATCTGCCATTATTGAATCAATTGACGTATCTGAAGCGTTGAAACTGCCTGGTGTGGTGTGTGTAATTACGGCAGATGATGTGGATGTCAACAATATAGGGTATAAGCGCGATCATCCGATACTGAAGAAAGGAGAGGCCTGCTGCACACGTGATGAATTGGCGGCAGTGGCTGCTGAAACAAAAGCAATTGCCAGGCAGGCGCTGAAGCTGATTAAGGTAAAATACAAAGTTCGCAAAGGTGTTTACGATGCATTTGAAGCCCTTGAAGATAGCGCGCCTCAGATCAACCAGTTTATAACTGGTAAATTCGAGAACAAAAATATTGCCGAGAAATTCCAGTACGGGCATGGCAACCTGGAGGAGGAAAAAAAGAGGAGCAGGCATATCATATCCCGCCGGTTTACACTTCCCCGGATGACTCATGCCTGCATGGCTACCAGCAACATTACTGCCAGTTATAATAATCTGGATAAAAAGCTGCTGCTTTATAGCTCAACCCAGGTGCCTTTTTTATATCAGCGCGATATGGCGCATGCGCTTAAGATCAATCCTTCTGATATCCGGGTTATACAGCCTGTTATTGGCGGTGGTTTTGGCAGTAAGCTCGATATGCATCCTTTCGAGCCTATCTGTGCGCTGTTATCCATGAAGACAGGCCGGCCGGTACAGATCATCTACTCAAGGGAAGAAGAGTTTATCGCATCTCCCATCAGGCAGCCTATGATTATAGACCTGACTGCAGGTGTGGACAAAGACGGGCATTTTACTTTTCGCGAGATAAATATTATAAAGGATAACGGCGCCTATACTTCATGGGGAGCCACTACTCCGTTTGTTATCATGCAGTCTTTTTCTTCGCTTTATAAAGTGAAGGCGTGCAGTTTTAATGCAATGGCTGTGTATACCAATAATGTATTTGCCGGGTCATTCAGGGGGTATGGTAATCCGCAGGCAACCTTTGCATTGGAGCGGGTTATAGATCTGCTGGCTGATGAACTGGGAATGGACAAGGCCGGGATCAGGTTGCTGAATGCAAATGAAAAAGGTGAAATTACCGGTCAGGGCTTGCATTATGATACCTGCGGTCATAAAGAATGCCTGGAAACAGTGATTGAAAAAAGTAATTACTTTAACCACAAGACTTCCGGTAAAAACGATCGCTATAAGCGGGGAATAGGGCTGGCTTCTATGTTGCATGTAGGAGGAGGCGCCAAAATATACAGGTCTGATGGATGCGGTACTACTCTTAAGATAGACCCTTATGGATATTGTACTATCATTACCGGTTCAAATGAGATAGGTCAGGGTTCTGAAACTGTGTTGGCCATGATGGCCGCTGAGGAACTTGGAATAGAACTGAAGAAGATCAAAGTAATTAATACCGATACCGATGTTAAACCCTGGGACGTAGGTGTTCATGCATCGCGTACCAGTTTTGTGGCGGGTAATTCATTGCTTGGCGCGATCCGGTTGTTGAAAGAGAAACTGAATAGCAAGGCCGCCCAACTGCTGAATATAAAGGACGCTGATTTTGAATATGCTGATAATAAACTGATATCTGGTAAATCCGGTGAACGGATCGCATTGGATAAAGTGGTGCGCGAAATGCATTTTTCCGAACCTAATGAACTTGCAATAGCATCCTTCTTTTACGAGCCTTCCAGTAAGTTTCAGGATAAGGAATTTAAGGGAAACGTTTCAGGAACCTATGCTTTTGCAGCGCAGTCTATCGAGGTGGAAGTAGATACTTATACAGGCAATGTGCAGGTACTTGATATATATGTAGCGCAGGATGTAGGTAAGGTGCTTAACCCGCTTTTACTGGGCGGCCAGATAGAAGGGGGAATTATGCAGGGAGTGGGTTATGCTCTGTCTGAAGAATTGTTGATGCATGAGGGCAGGATACTCAATCCTAATTTCCATAATTATAAAATGCTCACAGCTTCCGATACGCCGGAGATTCATTTTTATCCGGTTGAGACTCATGATAAAGAAGGTCCCTATGGCGCTAAAGGAGTAGGCGAGGCGCCACTGATACCAACCGCCGCCGCAATAGCCAATGCTGTATGCAATGCATTGGGCCTGGAAATGCTGGAATTACCCATTACACCCGAGAAGGTTTTGAAAGCGCTTGATGACAAGAAGAAAAGAAAAAAATAAGGTTAGTGTATGAACTTTGAAATAATTAGCCCGACTACAACAGACGAATTGCTGGTTGCTATAGAAAAGTGTCAGAACAGGCATTTTAGGTTTGGCGCCGGCTGCACCGACCTGCTGATGGAACTAAAGAAAAATCCGGCGGATGATCTTACGGTCATAAACCTGGCACAGGTGGTTGATGACCGGCTTACCAACCTGACTAAAACATCAAAGTTATACAGGCTGGGTTCTATGTTTACAGCAGGGCGTATTGTAGTAAATGATGAATTGAAGACACATTTTCCGGTACTGCATGAATCGGCACACAATCTGGCATCAACGCAGATAAGGCAGGTGGCTACTGTAGGTGGTAATCTTTGTACAGCATCGCCATCGGGAGATATTGCCTGTGCCCTTGTGGCGCTGGGCGCGAGGTGTGAAATGCTTAATACCAATGGCAAAAGCAGGAGTGTGGCAGTGACCGATTTTTTTACAGGCCCCAGGAAGACGGTATTAAAATCTAACGAAGTACTCTATGGTATTTCAGTGCCATTGAATAATAAGGAAACAGCAAAGATTTATTCCAGGTTTATAAAGATAGGTACGCGCCGTTCTATGGAGTGCTCCGTGGTTTCGCTTGCCTGCCATATACAGACAGATGCAAAGGGTGTAATACTTGCCGCCGGGGTTGCCATTGGGGCTTCGGCGCCCACCATCCGTTTGGCAAAGGATGCATGTAGCTCATTGATTGGTAAAACATTTAAGAAAATAACCAGGAAGGAAAAAGAAGAGTTTGCGGCAACGGTTTTGTCGTATGCTTCACCTATTACAGATATCCGTGCAACGGCATGGTACAGAAAGGAAGTCTTGTTCAACATAAGCAAAAGCATTTTTGAATGACCGGACTTAAAATGACAAAATTGTCTTCGAACGAGAACTGCTATGGCTGTTCGCAAATGGCCAGGGATGCCATTCTCCTGAATTATCAGGATGCCCATTTATATCCAGAGTTGCATCCGCATGCGCTTAAAGAACAGTTGGCGCAAAAGTATGGTGTCCGGTCAAGGAATATAGTATTGGGCGCGGGCTCGGTTGGAATTATTAATAACCTGATTCTGTCGTTTGTAGGTAATGGAGAAGAGGTGCTTACTTTTGAGAATAGTTTTATTGCCTACGGACAGTTGTCTCATATCCATAACCACAGTTGTCACTTCGCACCGCTGGCCGATCTTTCCTGTGATCCGGTAAACCTGATGTCCTATATTAATGACAAGACAAAGTTGATATTTATTGCCAATCCCAATAACCCGACCGGTACTATTATTACTCATGCCCAGTTGCAGGCTTTCCTGGAATCTGTGCCCGAACGGATAGTAGTGGTTATTGATGAGGCTTACGCCGAATATGTAACGGATCCTTCATTCCCTAATTCTGTCAATTTGCAGGCCAGGCATTCTAACCTGGTGATCCTTCATTCCTTCTCTAAAATATATGGACTTGCAGGTCTGCGCATTGGCTTTGCGATTGCTGAGAATGATATTGCGGCAGAACTTACCCATTGCCAGATACCCTTTTCACTGAATTATCTGTCTTACCATGCGGCCTCTTGCGCTTTGGAAGATACCAGGTTTATCGACGATTCGGCAGGCCGGAATGACATACAGCGCAAATACCTGGAAACTGAATTCAGGCGTATGGGTTACAATACAATAGCTACCCAGTCTAATTTCATTTACCTGTGGTTTGATACGGATGCGGAAAAAGTAAAGGTCTACGATATTTTATTAAGCAACAGGATAATTATTTGCGACCTCAAGGTTTTCGGCCAGGAGTTGGCTCTTCGGATCACTATTGGTGATCAGGAAACAAACACGAGAATAATAGAGTTATTGTCATAACCTGCCCGGCTGTTTTTACTTTAGGTAATCCCTTGGGTTATTTGATCCCTTCTTCAATTAAGAAGAGTTATTGATACTATCAATTTAAACTATTGATCAGCTTATCATCACGGTGATAGATATCGCGTGCAAACCGGATGTGCTTGCCTGTGGTATCTTCAAATGCAGTTAAGTAAGTAATGTGTACCGGGATTTTGTTTTTAAGTACTTCGTACCTGGTTTTGTGCGTGCTGATCATAGTATCGAGCTTGCCGGGGGTAAAATTTCTTTTTTCAAGTTCGCCCAGTATATAAACTGCAAGATCTAGTGGTCGCTGCAATCGCACACAACCTGAACTCAGGGCCCTCATACGTTTCACAAAATCATCCCGGTGCGGCGTGTCGTGCAAATAAATATCCCACGGATTGGGCAGATTGAATTTTACGTATCCCAGCGAGTTGTCATCGCCGGGTGGTTGCTTGTAGGAGAATTTTTTGTAGTTGCGGGCATTGAGCAGCGAGGCCTGAACAGGCTTGCCTTCCTTATCATAGGCTCTTAGTCCTTTCTTAAGCAGGTATTTTTTACCGCTTTTTTCTAGTCCGGGTATCACATCTTTCCTGAGTATAGTAGGCGGCACGCCCCATTCCGGATTTATAACCACATTGGCCATGTTGGCAAACAACGATGGTGTCTGGCGTTCCGGTTTGCCTACCACCACCCGCATATGCATGGTGAAGCCGGTGTCTTTTTTTAAATAAAACTCCATGAGCGGAATATTAACCACAATGTAGGTGTTGCCGAATTTTTGCTGCATCCACCTTATGCGCTCCATGTTGGCACGCAGTTTATCAAGAAATGAATCAATAGGTGTGGCAAGGCGGGCAAGCGTTATACTGTCTAGCCTGCCGGTAACGGGAATACTGGTAAAGTTCTGGTAGGCCATTACCAATTGCTTTTGTTCGCTTACCGTATCATTATGCACCGGAATAACCCAGGGCATTTCTAATTTGATAAGGGTGTCGATATTGGCGATCATTTCCTTATCCGGTTTAGCTGCGGGATCAAGGGCGCCAAGTGAATTAATGAAATTGGAATCATTGCCAAGCGCCTTAAAGCGTTTATACTCTTCGCGCAGCAACTGGTAGGTGGATACCTTGCTCCTGAAATCTTCCAGCGAAGGACAAACGCCCCTGGAGTTGACAAGCATCTGGGGGGCGCTCCAGGTGGAGTCATTCACATGAAACCAAAGTGAATCTACCTTTTTGGGAATGATCCTGCCTAGCAACAGGTCTTTAGCCGCTGCAAGAAAGCCGTTGGTCAATCCGGTATCGAATGTAATGGCATCGGCAATAGAGTTGGCTTTGGTGGTGTCGAGTTTTATTTTGAGTTTTCTGAGGGCAGCTACATTATATCGTTCCGGATTGAAACCATCCCATGTCATGTCTTCCAGTTCATCCAATAGTTTGGCAGCGCTGGGGGTGGGTACAAAATTCTGCTTAACCCAAATCGGTTGGTAATCATCACTCTGGTAAGTGATTCGCAGCTCATCATATACCGACCTGATGTATTTTTTGCCGGCGGTATCTACCGGTTTAAGTAATGCCTGCAGTTTACTGGAAAATGTTTCATCGGAAAAACCGGTGGGGCCGGGTTTCCTTGGGTGATTGTTGCATGAACTGATAATCAGTATAGCTGACAGGGTAAAAAACAAACTAATACTTACAACGGGTTTATTCAAATACATATTTTCAGGCCAGGGCCACATTTATATTTATCGGGCAAAAGTAAGGAACGATTTCTTAATGAGTATGTTAATAAAAAACTATATCAAATATATGTTAAAGTTCAGATCAGGTGAAAACGAAATGGGTAAACCTACATGGCCAATTCGATCATGGGATCCCAGAATATTTTTTCAAAATCTGCTACCTGGTCGTCTGTTACTTTTATTCCTTCCTTTTCGAGCAAATGTTGCATTTTTTCGGGAGGATTAAAATGGTGCTTCCCGGTAAGCAATCCGTTTCGGTTCACCACTCTGTGAGCAGGTACTTTGGGCATCACACCATGGCATTTATTCATAGCATAACCTACCAGCCTTGCTCCCGAAGGGGTACCAATAGCAGCGGCAACAGCGCCATAGCTGGTTACCCGTCCGCGGGGTACACATCGCACTATATCATAAAGGGCATCGTAAATATGCTCTTTGGTTTTTACTTCCTCTTTCATGCTATTCTGTTCATTAATAATTGGCTTCTCCCTGGTTCCGGTACTTCCTTGTATTCGAATGGGCAATTCAGGCATCCGTTTCCGCAGCAATAGCCGCGGCCCTGCAGATAGGTAGCGGTAAACACCAACATGCCATTGGGTAGTATAATATAGTCTCCATCTTCCGGCAAAATGATCGGTACTTTTTAAAGCCTTGAAAAAATAATGATTAAGTATCGCTTTTTGGTTCAAACCTCCCTGATAAAATTATTGGGTTGGCTGGCAACGAAAAGCGCAAATAATATATAGTGCGGCCATCGGCCAGGTGCTTTTTTTCGTAAAAAGTCTGGATAGCAAGCGGGCCGGTAGCCAGTCCCTTACCATATATGTCTGCTATATCCTCCAGCTTATTGCAGTTCTGCTCAGCAATAGTTTCAAGGGTAAAGTCATACAATTCTTTAGAATCTGTTTTCAGATTAATGGTGGCGCCGGTTTTTAGCAGTTGCTGGTATAGGTGCAGGAACCTTGGATGCGTAAGCCTGTTCTTGGCTTTTTTAAGAAACGGGTCAGGGAATATAATCCAGATCCCGGCCACCTCTCCCGGTTCAAAATATTCAGTGATCTGCCCTATATGAATACGCAGAAAGCCCACATTATCCAGGCCTTCCTCAAGTGCTGCTTTGGCTCCGGTATAGATTCGGTTACCCTTAATGTCTACACCTATATAATTATGGTCTTTATGCTGCCTGCCAAGGTTTACGCTATACTCGCCCTTACCACATGCCAGTTCAAGCGTGATCGGATTATCATTTCCGAAAAAGTTCTTCCAGTTGCCCTTCATGTTTTCGGGGTATTGAAGCACATTTTTATAAGTATCTATAGCCTGGAAACGAATCAGTTTTTTATGTCCCATAAGAATGGGCAAAGATAACGATATGCAGAAAACGGTAACGGCTAAAATATACTGATGATAGAAATATTTTTGATGGTCTGAATTAACTGCAACAATATCAAAGATCAATAAATTGCAATAAATTAGTTTTAAAATATTTGTTTGTATTTTTAAAAGTACCTACATTTGTTTTTCTCACAAAAATTAAACCAAAATATTTTAAACTAAAAAATCAAGAAAAATGAAGAAAAGAATTTTGCTATTTACATTGGTTGCCGGGTTTGGGTACATTATCTTAAGTAGCGCTTCTGCTGGTCCTGGAAATGCAGGATATAATTGTACAGGCGCTGATGCTTCATCTGGTGCGGGCAATCCTACAGGTTGTGTAGGTGGTAGTTGCCATGGTTCCTCAGTTAATACAGGAATAACCGTTAAAATTGAATTAGATTCTGCAGGAGTTACCACTTCCTCTACAACTTTAGGAACCGGGCATTACAAGCCAGGATATACTTACACCATTAAAATTACAGGTACAAATACAACTGCAAGTAATTTGCCTAAATTTGGTTTCCAGATTTCCGCAACTAAGGGTGCGACCGCCACTGCCACTGTTGTAAATGCAGGCGCTTTACAGTCTACTGGATTACCAACCGGCACTCATTATCTCGCTGCCCCTGGAACATCATCTTCTTTTTATGCTAATCTTGTTGAGCATAGTACGAGGTTATCACCTACATCAGGAACTGGCGCTACCGGAACAACTTATGTTGAATCAATTACATGGACCGCACCTGCTGCTGGAACAGGTGTCGTTTCTTTATGGGCTGCAATTAACGCTGTAAACAATCTCCCTCCTGGTGGTGCTGATGCTGGCGATCTATCAAATACAAATCATTTGGTTCTTAATGAATCTTCTGTTACTACCTCAGTTTCTGAAGTTTCATCTGCACTTTCAATCACCGCTTTCCCTAACCCAACTACCAGCAATCTGAACATCAATTTAGATAACGCACAGGCTGGTACTTATACCCTGAGTGTATTTGGTATGACAGGTGCTATGGTTGCTAACCGGGCTATTGAAGTGAATGGTACAAGCAGCACTACCGGCATCAACACTGCCAACTGGGCTACTGGTCTTTACAATGTCGTAATTGAAAAAGATGGCAGCCGCAAAACTTTGCTGGTCGTAAAACAATAATTGACTGACTATAAATAAAAATGCCATCCGGTTTGTTCCGGGTGGTATTTTTATTTAATCATCGTCACTAAGGGCTATTTTTGCTTTTCGAAATAATAACTATTTTGTAAAAAAAAATCAGCATGTTAATAATCCCTTTTCTTCTCTTTACAGGATTTATAGCTCTTTATGCAATCACTACCTGGAAAATCTTTGAAAAAGCAGGTGAGCCGGGATGGCAGAGCCTTATCCCGATTTACAATGCCATTGTATTTCTGAAAATAGTGGGCAAGCCATGGTGGTGGCTCCTGCTTATGTGTATACCCCTTGTGAATTATGTATTTCTGATCTGGTCTTTTAATATGTTCTCAAAGAGCTTTGGGAAAGATTCAGGATTTACGGCAGGTCTGGTTTTCTTCGGGTTTATATTTTTCCCGATCATTGCTTTTGGCGATGCAGAATACTTGGGGCCTTATGGCGATCCCGTTCAGTTCGCTGAATACAAAAGGAAGCGTACCGGTTTTGATTTTGAAAAGGACAGTTTTGCCGCGTAGAAACCTTGAAACTACTTGCTTATTATAGGGCGGCTATCCTAAGATTACAATTCCGGCATAAAACAGCATTACACCGTCGGCCAGTAGCAGGTAGGCGCGGTCAGATGGTTTCCGGGCAAGATAGGCAATCACTAATTTGATCATCAGGGCAGTGAATACCACTCCTGCAATCCTTGCCATAACCGGATGCCGGAAATACTGGATAATACCGAGTACAACAAATAATACAAGTGTAGCATCTATAAGCCGGTAACTGTTGATTAATCCAAGCTTATGGGGCAGCGTATCTATTTTATTTGCCTGGTCGGTATGCATGTCGCGGATATCGAAAATAATGCACAAGGGGAAAATAAACACGAACCGCATCATAACCTCCACAGGATAGGTAGATATGCTTTTGTGCCAATAATATATAGGTAGTACCGAGGTCACAATGGTCCACATGCCTGCAAGCAGCAATATCTTCAGTAATCCATAATCCCTGATGCGTTTTTTATTTTTGAATGGCAACATGGGTAATGAATAAGCCAGCGTAAGCAGGGTGAGCGCCATTCCTGATATTATGCTGCGCCATGGCAAAAAGAAGAAACCGGGTAGCAGCAGGACCAGGCCGGCAAAAAAGAAACCTATATACAAACCACCAAGCGGATGTGGTTGATTGGGATGCCTCATTCTGTATAGAATGCGTGGGGCATTGTACACCATGAGAGTGCCACCCAATACCATAATATGTGGCAGACTAAATAGCAGAGGTATCGCACCATTTACCAGGGATTCGGTGGCCATAAACAAACCCACTGCACAAACTGCAGTAAATAAATTGGTGTACAAGACCAGGTCGGTTATGCGATAGAGCCACTTCACGGTGTAAAAATAGCGTAACTGAATGGTATTTATGCGTTGGCTCATTGACCTTGTTTGGGTTTGTTTCGATTTATTGCTGGCGGCATTCCGGTCAACTATTTATTGGGCATTAAGCTGCATCAGCACTTTCTTATCTGGTTTGCCAAGTGCTGTGAACGGGAGTTCTTCGATGAATTCTATATGCGCGGGCATCTGGTATCTTGCCACCCTGGTAGATAACCAATGGGTGATATCTTCTTTTGCTAATAAGGCATTGCCGTCAGGTACAATGTAGGCTTTAAGCCGCTGACCATACAAGTCATCATGCACACCAATAACGGCTACCTGCCTGATGTCTGTGTGTTGGATCAGGATATGTTCCAATTCTACAGGGTATACATTTTCTCCGCCCGATACAATCATGTCATCAACCTTACCCCTCAGAAAGTAGTGACCATCTTCATTTATATATCCCAGGTCGCCGGTTTCAATATAGCCTGAATTATTATTGCCTGCCACCCAATTACTTTTTATGCAAATGCGGCCAATCTCGTTGTGTGGCAATTCATTATTGTTTTTACCGAGCACATTGATATGTACACCTCTTATCTTTTTGCCCAGTGTAGCCGGGGCATTTTTCAGATCGGCAGGGGTGGCCAGGATGGCAACACCTGCCTCGGAAGTGCCATACAGGTTGAACAGGATATCGCCCAGCTTTTGTGTAGTATCCTTCACGAGTTTCGCATCAAGGGCCGCGCCCCCTGAGATGATGCAATTCAGAGATTGTAATGAACCCGGTGCATGATGTAGCATCCTGTTGAGCATAAGCGGGACAAGGGTGACTGCCTGTATCTGGTGCTCCAGCACCAATGCGCAGGCTTTCTGCTTGTCGAAACCAGGTGTTAAAAATATCCGGTTGCCCAGCATCAGGGCCATTAACACTGCGGCAATGCCAAATCCATGATACACAGGAGTGGCTATATAAACTGATTTGAAAGATTCCAGGTTGAGTTGAACAATAAGATCGAGAAAGGGGTTCAAGTAATTGATCATCGAAGCTTTTCGGTCTGCGGTTTTGAAGTCGCCTGTAGTACCACCGGTGAGTACAATGATCTTTCCGGGCTTGTTCTTTCGTGCCCGGATTATTTTATGAGGCGCTGATTTAGCCAATTGGTCTATTGAATCACAACCATAAGCCAGAATTGTATTCAGGTCAACAGCGGCATTACCTATCATGCCTGAAAGGGCTTCGTCGTATACAACCAGGTCGAATTTATACCGCAAAGCCAGGTCGCTGAACTGAGCGTTGCTCATGTCGCTATTAAGCAGGTAGAGGTCGGCGCCGGTTTGCGAAATGGCAAATACAGAGCGGATCATTGATGCATGATTGCAGCACAGTATAGCTGCTTTGCTGCCGTGGGCAAGATGAAATTTGTCGTTTAAGTATTGGCCAATATGAACAGATTGCTCGTACAAACCGGTATAGGTAATTGATGCTTCATCATCGGTTATGGCTATATGCTGAGGATAGCTCTTGGCGGCATACCGCATCAATGCAATGAGGTTTATGCCATGATAAACTACTGAGCCTGCCAGGTAATACAATCCCGAGGGTTTCAGCAATTTTACCTTGTATAATTTTCTGATGGCAGCAGTTATCATGCTTGTTTTCTTTTCAGTAATGAGGTATTGGCGTTCTCCCATGAGCGTCTGAAAAGTACTGAACCCAACTGCCCGAATATAAGCCACCACGGCATAAACAGTTTCTTACGGGTATAAAGATACCTGCATATTAAAGCCGCAACATGATCGGGATTCATGGCAGGCATAGTGTTGTATTGTTGGGTCGGGGCTATCATGCGGGTGCGCACCAGTGGCAGGTAGAATGAGGTGGTTGCCACACCCGATGCATTAAGCTCGGGCAGTACACTGCGGAACCATTGATCGAATGCGGCCTTTGATGCCTGGTAGGCGGCCCAATAAGGAGCAGGCGCCAGCAGTACAGATACAGACGATATATTGACAATATGCCCCTTGTTCTTTTTCAGCATAGGTATCAGCGATAGTAATAACTGTACCGGACCTGTATAATTGAGCGACATGGTGCGGGTGAAATCATGCAACCTGTCGAGCGATTCTTCTATTGGCCGCCTGATTGACTTGCCTGCATTACTCACCACAATATCCAGTCCGTTGGGCAAGGTGTGCAGAAAATCTGTGAGCGCTCCTACCTGTTCGGGGTTGGAAATATCGGCCTGAAAAACTGTGGCCTTGCCTCCCAGCGTTTCGACCTGGTATTTCACTTGCTCCAGTTTTTCGATTGTGCGTGCTACCAGTATGAGGTGCGCCCCGGTTGCAGCCAGTTGAAGGGCGAGGCTTTCGCCTATGCCGTAACTCGCCCCCGTTATTAAAATTGTTTTACCCTTCAGCCTTTGCGCCAGCCCTGATGGACTGGATGGTCGCGGCGGAAATAATATCAGTTCTTTAAATGAATATTTATACTTAGAGAACATTAAAAATTGGTGGCAATTATTTAATCAGGTAGAAATAAGAATAAATATACCACTAAACTGCCATTATTTTGAATGGGTGCCCGCTTGAGAAATTTGCTGATGTTTTGGGCCTGAGCTGATAAAGTAAAATGCAGCATTCCGCATAATCAGTTTCCTCATTAGTCCTCGGTATCGAAGCCATTGGACACAGGAACACCTTTAATAATACTATACAAGGATGGCGCTTGATGGTATATGCTGTTGGTGAACCGGTTACCCAATACAATGATGGTCATATTCTCCTTAATAAACCGGTAAAAGGATGTGTTGTTTCCGTGCCACCAGCCGTTATGGTAAATAACCTTATTGCCATTGGCATAGCATAGCATACGCCAGCCTAGACCATAATTCTTGATGCCCTTTTTCTCAAATGAGCAGGGGCCATAAGCTAATTCAATAGTTTCGTTGCTGAGGAGTTTGTTCTGGTAGAATGACTGATCCCAGCGGTACATATCTTCGGGAGTGGAGTAAATACCTTTGTCGCCATATACGCCATCGGCAAACATATCGGGCTCTCTTATCCAGTTGCGTTTATAGCTGCTGGTTGCATTGGCCGGCATACCCTTCCACGGGTTGTATACAAAAGTGTGCTCCATGCCCAATGGTTGAAACATGTATTTATACATAAAGTCGCCAAAAGGCATTTCGGAAATACGCTCAACCATGCGGGCCAGCACTGCATAGTTGGTATTACAATACTTGAATCGGCTGTTTGGGCGGAATTCAAGGCGTGGCACATGTTTTACCATGAGCGCCATCATCATTTCGTTATTTATAGGCGTGCGTGTATCGTTGTTGTATACCGGTACCCACTTGGTATAGTCCGGCAAACCAGAACGATGATTGAGCAGCATCTTAACAGTGATATTGGGATAGGGAAATTCGTGCAGATAGTGTTTTACCGGGCTGTCGAGGCATATATATTTTCGGTCGTAGAGGTATAATACTGCTGCGCCTGTAAATGTTTTGGAAACAGAGGCCAACTGGCTGGAGGAATTAGGATTAAGCTTGATCTTGCGCTCCCTGCTGGCGAGCCCGAAATAGCGCTCATATATGATTTTACCACCCATGCCAATCAACACACTGCCATTGAAACCTGCCGAAACCTGGCGGCGGTAATACTGATCGAGCTGGTTGATGATATTTCTTTGCGGCTCACCTAAAGTATCGTAAACAAATGGTGTGGGCGTCGTCTTAACCGGTACCTCATGGAACTTGGAATTGTCGGTACGGGCAGCGGCAGGTTGTGTTTTTGAATGACAGGCAATTAATAAAATGGAGAGTAAAGCAGTAGTAATATATGTGTGTGTCAAAGGCATAGTTTTTCCGGTATTAGCAAAAATATAGTCCAGTTTCAATAA
Source organism: uncultured Bacteroidota bacterium (assembly GCA_903903635.1). Lineage (GTDB taxonomy): Bacteria > Bacteroidota > Bacteroidia > Chitinophagales > Chitinophagaceae > Nemorincola. The sequence continues at coordinate 23,096 of CAIUZK010000083.1, read as the reverse complement.
TTCATTTATCCGATTCATTTTTAACAAAACTAATTACATCGTCAATAAACTCATAATAACATTGGTTCAACTGATAGTAGGAAGCAATAAATATTTCATAGGCTTTTTCGATAGGTGGCATGTATAATGCTCTCCGGGATAAACCGTTAAGTGAGCGCTCCATACCTTTTATGGTGCGGTAGTTATACAGCCAGTTGTTTTGTTTCATATTAGGGAAATAGGCGGCAAATTTTTCGGGTAGAAACTGCTCGTTGGAACCCAATTGCAAATAAACGTTTTGTGTAAATGAAAACAAAGCTTCTTCCTTAGGAAAAAATTTGGGGTCGCAGGCAAGGAAATGGTCGAACAGGGTATCCACGATAGGGCCTGAATACAATCCGTAGTGCTCCCGGAACAACAACTTGGCCCGCATGGTTCCCGCATGCGCATCGGTGGTGGCATCTATTTTTCGGTGCAGCTGAATACCTTTTTTTATGCCTTCGGGATATTTATCAAGTGCCAGTTTACCCTTAACATGATCGGCAATCATATTTCCAGTCAGTATGTCTGTATTATTAAAGGAAAGGAAGGCATGACCGAGGTAATTCATGGCTGCAATTTAATGTATGAAAACGAGAATTTAACTTTTGGCCAAAAGCTTTACATCTTCTGATAAAGTTTTTAATTCGATGGCAAGCTTTTCAAGAGAATGCATCTGGGCCTCGTTGAGTGTAATGGACGGCAGATTGTTGTCATTAGTGTTTTCTCCTGAATCCGAAATGGCTGATCCTGGTAGGTTATTAAGAATAAGTGTGAAATAGCTATGACATTCAAGGATTCGTTTTTGCTGAAGAAGGGTAGTTGTTTTTGTCTGGTCCTTTTTCGTTTCATCCTGCTCCAGGTGAATATTGTTGAGGTTGCGGGTGGTGCGCACATTGGTTGTAATAATGCTGTAATACAGCTCTGTGTTCTTGCTGCCCGGCTCAGTAATGTAGCGGTTGAAAGAATCGAAAACGTCGCTGTTATTCGATTCGGATAATCTTTTGAGCTTTGTCCAGTTGTTAACCGGAGCGGCTGAATAAAATGTTGCCAGGAAGTAGCTGTAGTTGTTGCGGAGCGCTGCAGCCAGATGGGCAGGTAACCATTTTTTATCCCAGTCGGGCAGCAGGGCAAATCCTGAGAATATAGCAAGCATTGCGCCCCCGGTGGTGCATAGCGCCCGGTACACCATTAGGGTATTGCTGAACGCTGCTTCGATATTGAACAGCAATACGAGGTTAAGTGTAACTATAAATACGGCTACGGCATAATTCTTACGGATATAATACACCATGAAAATAAAGGACAGGAACAAGATTACTTCCTTTATATGCAGGCCAACAGGCAATAAAAATATAAGACTGCCAATAATTCCTCCGGCCAATGTGCCTATGATGCGGTCAATGGCTTTTTTGAGGGTGGCGCCAAAGTAGGGTTGTATTACAATCATCACCGTAAATGGCAGCCAGTAGCCATGATCTATATGAAAAACCATATAGACGGCCATTGCAACGGTTGCGGCTATGGCCGAGCGGATGGCATAGCGCGTGGTCAGTGTATTGAAATTGAACAGTAACTGCAGGTTGCGCAACATATACTTTGGCCTTAGGACAAAGAGGGTTTTAATAAATGAATAAGACTGATATACCGGCACATCGGTACCCATATTATCGATGCGCTGAATGGCATTTTCGAGCAGGCGGATAGTGCGGTCGGTAAGCTGTATGATACGTTTGATTGAGATGTTTTGTTGCGTGTTTTGCTGCAGTGGAAACTGCCGGATCATATCATTGAATTTTTTTAGCCTGTTGATTTGCGACACTGCCAGGAGTTTTTCTTCGGGCTTTAGGGTGATGACAAAAACAGATATACGGTTGATCGCCTCGATCATGATGTTGAATGCCGTGCCGGTTTTTATGCGCAGTGCTTCATCCAGTTCCGAAATGGCTATGTGCTCCAGTTCTTCGCCCATAGCCAGCACATTTACCGAAACCAGTCCCGCTACCTTACGCAACACAGCCAACTGATAATGCCTGTTGTCCTTCTGATTGACCTGGTGGGCCATTTTGCCGTAAAACTGGTAAGAATTGTCGATAGCGGTGCGCACATCTTTTTCGCGCACATACACTTCAGAGTGCCTTCCTCCCTTGTTTTGCGCAATGGTATCGGCCAGTTCGGCTATCGATCGCCATATCAGCGCGATCTGCCTGCGGAAAGGTTCACCTGCCGGCATGAGCAGCGAGATGAAAACACCTACTACAACCGGCCATGCACCGCCTATTGACACCAGCGCAAACCTATGCTGCAGTTGTGCATAACCCGCAACCGGAAAGCCATTGCAGATAATGAACATAAGGTAAACGCATAAGGCCAGGCCACTGGCACGATCGCCCATGCTCTTGAGCAGGGTGGCAAAGAAACCGGTGCCAAGCATACAGAGCAAACTGATCCATAGTATGCCCGCGGTAGCCGTGCCCAGCATGGCAAAAAATATGGCCAGCACAGCCCCCAGCAACAATGTGCGTAGTCGCCAGGAAAAAGAACCCTTCATCTCTACCCAGGTTACGGCCTCGGCGGTAAGTGTGATCCAGATAGCATCGTTGAGATTGCCGGTCGATAGTCCCCATATAACGGGTAGTGTACCCGATAGCGCCATACGCAATCCCCAGCTGATCATGGGTTCAAAACTTTCGTTCTGGATCAGTTTGGCAAGACGTTTATATGAATCTATATAGGACAATAAATAAGTTAAAATAAAACAGGAACTGCTAAAATAACCTTCAGTTCCGGGGCAAAAGTAAAAATAGAAATGCTAAGGGTTTCTTATAAAGTTAAAGCAGAAGTGTCTGACAATGCCTTAGTGGCTCAATTAAGCAAAGGGTCTACGATTTTGGTTATCCTTTTTTTGGTGATGGTTCCTTCAATGAATTTTTTGAAATGACCGGAAGGGGCAACTATAAGAGTAGCAGGAATCGAGCCTTGCCAGGAATTGTCTATTTTAGGTATAAACGAATTGGGGTCGGGATCAGATAGCCAGGCTACTGCCGGTAATAGTTTTTTGCGCTGCAGGAAACCTTCAAGTTTATATGGATAATCTTCTTTAAAGTCGAGGCTGATGAGAATGATTTTTACTGGTTTGCCCTCGTAGTAGTTATACAGGTCGTTGAACTCAGGCAACTCATGCACACAGGGCGCACACCAGGTAGCCCAGAAGTTGATGATATAAACGGTATCGGGGGAGGCCGTATGATCGAAAATGTCTTTGGCGGTATAGGCAGGGATTTGCTGAGCATTACCACTGAGTGATAAGCAAAGGAAACAAAAGGCAAAAAGGAGTTTTCTCATTAGGATATATGCTATGTACAAAACTAAGGGTTGCCTTTCATTTACCAATGTTAATATGATATACGTGCAAAATGAATTAGATGGCAACTGAATTATTTTGCAACCATTCATGTGCTTTTATATGAAATGGCCTGACAATAATATTGACGGTAATATGATATTATCAACTGCCATAGATCTGTTACTTTTTTATACCAAACGCATTGTAAATATAAAATTACAGATTCTTATAAATACATAAAAACAATCGGAATAAGAAAAACCTGCTTTTTGCTGTAAGTTTGCCTCCATTATGGATAAGATAGCTTTATTGAAGCATAAGAATGAGGAAGCATTGAAAGGTGGTGGCGATAAACGCATTGAGGCGCAACACAAAAAGGGTAAGCTAACTGCCCGTGAGCGTCTGCAAATACTGCTTGACGAGGGATCGTTTGAAGAGATTGGCAAAATGGTTACCCACAGGTGTAAGGATTTCGGTATGGAGCAGGAAATATATCCCGGAGATGGTGTGGTAACAGGTTATGGCACCATAAACGGTCGCCTTACCTATGTATACTCACAGGATTTTACTGTTTTTGGCGGTAGTCTGTCGGAAACCCATGCTGAGAAGATAGTTAAGATCATGGAGCTGGCCATGCAGAATGGCGCACCTGTTATTGGATTGAATGATAGTGGAGGAGCGCGTATACAGGAGGGGGTGGTATCGCTGGGAGGCTATGCTGATATTTTTTACAGGAATGTAAGGGCCTCGGGTGTGGTGCCGCAGATATCGGCTATTATGGGCCCTTGCGCGGGTGGCGCGGTTTATTCGCCTGCTATTACCGATTTTATACTCATGGTAGAGCATACATCATATATGTTTGTTACCGGACCAAATGTGGTGAAGACGGTGACTCATGAAAATGTAACCAGTGAAGAACTGGGTGGGGCGCATACTCATGCTACCAAATCGGGAGTTACGCATTTTGCCTGTGCCAATGAAGTGGAGTGTATTCAGCAGATAAAACGTCTGCTGAGCTATATGCCACAGAATTGTGAAGAGGATGCACCGGTCTATGCCTATGAGGCTAAGGACGAGTCCAGGCCAAAACTAAATGACATAATACCGGCTAATCCGAATCAGCCTTATGATATTAAAGAGGTGATTGAAGAACTGGCTGATGCCAATTCCTTTACCGAAGTGCATAAAGATTTTGCCGAGAATATCGTAGTTGGTTTTGCGCGCTTGGGTGGCCGCAGCATAGGGGTGGTGGCCAATCAGCCGTCTTACCTGGCTGGTGTACTGGATATCAACTCGAGTAAAAAGGGTGCAAGGTTTGTGCGTTTCTGCGATGCTTTCAATATCCCGCTGCTGGTTATTGTTGATGTGCCTGGCTTCCTGCCTGGTACCGATCAGGAGTGGCATGGTATTATAATTAATGGCGCCAAGTTGCTCTATGCATTGAGTGAGGCAACTGTACCTAAAGTGACCGTTATCACTCGTAAGGCTTATGGCGGGGCATATGATGTGATGAACTCAAAGCACATCGGTGCCGACCTGAATTATGCATGGCCCACAGCCGAGATAGCCGTTATGGGCGCTAAGGGTGCAGCCGAAATAATCTTCAAAAAAGAGATATCGGAAGCTGCAGACCATGAAGCCAAGCTGAAGGAGAAGGAAACGGAGTATATAGATAAGTTTGCCAATCCTTATGGCGCTGCCGCCCGTGGATTTATTGATGAAGTGATCATGCCCGACGAGACCAGGTCGAAACTGATAAAGGGTTTTAAGATGCTTGAGAATAAAGTAGCATCAATGCCTAAACGTAAGCATGGAAATATACCGCTCTAAGGAGTCTAAAGTATTTAGTCTAAAGTAGAAAGCTGGGAGTAGAAAGTACTAAGCCGGGAGTCGTAAGGGCTTGCTATTTCAAGATCACTAGTTTCCTGGTTATCGGTTCATTCCCGCCTGTATATATCCTACATAGGTACAGGCCGGGTGGAATGGTTGCAGTTGAAATTTCTGTATTGTTCCCAGAAAGGTGATAAGTATTGGTCAGCCTGCCTGTTAGGTCATAAAGTTCAATGTTTGTTCCATTGGGGAATGGGGTTTCAGAATGTATAGTGACTTCATCGGTAGCAGGGTTGGGAAAAACAGAAATTGATATATTCTGATCACTGATGGCTGAGATACTTGTCTTTATATGATAGGGTATTGTATCTCTGGTACAGTTTGGGAAATCGTAAATGTATTTAGCTGTAAACATTGTTTCGTCAAGAGTGCCAATAGGAGGTAATATATTATCACCTAGTGCAAAATGATTAATGCCATAATCGCCGCTAACATAAAAATTCCCCTTTTTATCAAGCTTCACCCAGTTTCCGTCGTCGCCACCTGAATCTAAAAACAAGGTATCCAGCAAATTGCCGGATGAATCGTAATGGGCCAGAAACATCTGATCAACTGAATAAGCGCCAGGATGTCCGCCCTGTCCGCTTATCCATATATTACCACAATAATCCACATCCATTGTTGAGGCATTATGAAGTAAATTGTCGGCAATGGTTCTTACCCATTTTACATTGCCGGCAGAGTCATATCTGAACAAAAATAACCTTGAATTAGGTGTTGAAGGCAGAGAATCAGATCCAGTTGAAATTGTATTATAATAGGTGCCGGCAATATAAATATTATCCAGGTTATCGGCGGCTATCCCTGATAAAAAGTCAGTAATGGAACCTGAATAAATACTTTTACCCCAGACCAGATTCCTGCCGGTATCAATTTTAGCTACGAAATAATACTTGGTCGGACCGGATGGGCGAATTAAAGTGTCATGGCCAATGATCATAGTCAGGGAGGAATACTGACCGGCAATAAATATACTGCCGTTTTCGGATACGGAAATTTCTCTTCCTATACTCGAAGAGTCGTCACCAAAGGTTAGCGCCCACTGTGGCGTAAATGAAGAATCATATTTACCTGCTATCACATTCCCGATGCCAGAGTAAGTAATATTGGAGCTGCCAAATAAGATACCGCCAACAACACAGCCTGTGAAGTATATGTCGCCCGAATGTGTTACGTTGAAATCTGTAACTGTAAATTCAACAGGCAGGTCTTTAATCCATATAGCATGTCCGGCTGAATTTATTTTTGCAATAAAATGATCATAGTAGGCAGGATAAGAGGTAGTGGATAGAGTCAATCCGCCCAAAGTCATAACATCTGTTACCCTTTTTGAGCCCATAACATAAATATTACCGGCATCATCATTATGAATCACATCTAAAAAAGCCTGTGCGCCTTGTGTCCCAATCGCCCATTTATATTTTCCGGTTGAATCAAGACAATAGACCACACCCTGATCTTCAAACTGGGAATCAATAATAGTGTAAGGGCCGTATTTTGTTGATAAAACAGGAGCAGCGATTTGTGGCCAGACAAAGTTTAGTCCATAAACATTTCCTGATTTATCTATCGTTACCGGCCCACCCTCACTAATTACATTAGTTACGGACCAGGAATAGTTAGCCCATTTATATCCTTGCGATAAGCATTGCATTGCAAATAATAGTAGGGTTAAAAGGAAGAAGTATTTTTTCATGACGGCTATTTATAAATTCAGAGATTTTACCTGTTAAGCATTTAGTGCTATTTTAATACAATTATTTTTTTTGTCACAACCGGATTACATCCAACGATTATTCTGCATTGGTACATTCCGGCTGGGTATTTGGTTAGGGTTATTTCAGTTTCCCGACCTGATAAACTATAAGTATATATCAATCTGCCGGATAGGTCAAAAATTTCAACCTTTGAATCTGATGGGAATGGAATATCGGAATGTATTGTGACTTCATCGTTGGCAGGGTTTGGAAAAATTGAAATTGATAATGTATTATCCCCGATAGAAGTGATTCCGGTTTTTATGTGATGGTAGGTAACCGTATCCAATACACACTCAGGCAGGGCGTAAATGTATTTTCCTACGAACAGGAATTCCTGGGTGCCTGAATTATCCAGGGTATCATCACCGAAAATAAATGGATTACGCATATAATCTCCGCTTACATATAAATACCCTTTTTTATCCAATTTTATCCAGTTGGAATCATCTCCCCCGGATTTCAAAAACAGAGTATCTTTTAAGTTGCCAGAGGTATCGAATCGGGCAAGGTACATCTGGTCGGAAATAGGATCGGCTAAGTGCCCGCCTTCTCCACTTACCCAAATATTGCCACAATCATCAACATCCATAGAACTGGCCGCAAAGAGGGCGTAATCATTAATGGTTCTTCCCCATTTTAATAGTCCGGATGAATCGAACCTGAATAAAAACATGCGGCCAGGGCCTGGACCAGGTGGCAGCGTATCAGTACCACTATATATACTGTTATTATATCCGCCGGAACAGTATAGATCTTCTTTAGGGCCTTTTGCTAATCCGGTAATCCCTCCGCCATCTATTGATGGTATGATACTTTTACCCCAAAGCAGGTTTTTATTAGAATCAATCCGGCAAACAAACAAAAATTGCTTTCCCGGCCCTGATGGGTTGTATAATGAATCATGACCAATAATGAGGGAGGTTGAGTAGGAACTTCCGGAAAGATAAAGGCCTCCGTTGGGGCCTGGAGCAATGTTGTTGCCATAATCAGCTGTGTCGCCGCCAAATGCTATTGCCCATAGCTGGTTACCTGCCGAATCATACTTGCCTGCAATGACATCATTATCATGATTGCTGGTAATGGTTGAACTTCCAAAAGTGATGGGTGAAGTTTTAAAATATCCTGTAAAGAAAATATCACCAGTATGGCTCACAGCAATATTATTGATAGTTATGCCTGCAGGTAGCATCTTTGCCCATACCCCCGTGCCTGCAGTATTTAATTTCACAATGAAATTCCGGTACAATGTATCCGGGAAATATAGCCCGGCAAAAAATCCGGGTGCAAACGTTTTATAGCCATTTATATAAACATTGCCGTCATCATCTGATCCTATACTATTCAATTGCAGACCACCATATGTACCGGTTGCCCACCTGAAATGGCCGGAATCATCGAGGCTGTAAACAACATACTGAATGTAATCAAGAGAGTCGCTAATTGAAAAGGGGCCGTATTGACTGGTTAATAAACCTGGTGTATAAAGCAATGACCCCACCAAATTAATTCCATAAATATTCCCCTGTTTATCGATACTTAATGGGCCGCCTTCCTCTATGCCATTTGAGTTTATCTTACCATCCCTGCCCCATACCCAACCTTGGGCTGATGATTGATGCAGGTTACAAAACAGGAAAAACAGAAAAAGAAGTGTATTTTTTTTCATAATGAATCATATCTGGGATTAATAAAGATACAATAAAAAATTATGAAAGGCTCAATGGCATAAAATCACCATACACAATATCCATCCTCCCCAACTCAAAATAAAATCTATGCTGCAATAGTTAAAGAAATGATCAGCAGATAGAGCGCAATTAAAACTATAAAGGTTTTCATAACTGTATGTTTTATGATAGTTATACAATCCTGAACTATTTACAGCAATTACTGTGCCATTTTACAATTTCGTTCACATATAGTTAATTAGTTAGTATTTTTTCCTCCGCTTTTGACTATTACCAGAAAGTATACCAGTACCGAAATAGTAACGATGCCCGTAGAAATGAAGAGTGCACCGGCTCCGAATTTATACCATATCAGCCCTGCAAGTGTACTGGCTATAAGACTGCAAATGCTCTGAAACCCTGTATAGGTACCGATTGCAGTGCCTGTATCTTTTTTGTCGGTAATGTTGGAGATCCATGCCTTGCTGATGCCGTCGGTAGCGGCGGCATAAATGCCGTACAACAGGAAAAGGAAGAATAGAATATAGATATTATTATTAAAAGCCATGCCGAAATAAACCACGGCAAACAGGATCAGCCCGGTAATGAATACTTTTTTCAGGCCTATGCGGTCGGCTATACCTCCCAGTGGGTAAGAAAATAACGCATATATGAGGTTGTAGAAAATATAAACGCCTATGGCCGCACTATCGCTGAACCCTGAAGACTTAATTTTCAATATCAGAAACATATCTGAACTATTGAATAAGGCAAAAAGAAGCAGCCCCGAAACCAGTTTGCGGTAATGCGCCGGACTGGTTTGCCAATATCTTATAAAATCGAAGAAACGGGTTTTAACCAGCTTCTTTTTCTCGGTGTTCACATTCTCTTTGATGAGGAAGGTAAATGCTATTGAAACCACACCGGGAATAAAGGCTATGTAAAAGAGGGTTTTATACTCTTTGGGGAAGAAAAAAAGATAGGCCAGTGCAAGTGATGGACCCAGTATCGCGCCCAGCGTATCCATGCTTCGGTGCAGCCCGAATACGCGGCCCCGTGTTTCGGGGGTAGCCTCTCCCGAAAGCATGGCGTCTCTGGCCCCTGTGCGTATTCCCTTACCCAGTCTGTCGAGCGAGCGGGCCGAAAATATCCATAAGGGAAAGGTGAAAAGGGCCATCATGGGTTTTGAAAGGGCGCTCAGCGAGTAACCTAATCGCACAAAGGGCAGGCGTTTCCCCATATTGTCGCTCATTTTACCAAAATAACCCTTGGTAAGGCCCGCTGTGGCTTCGGCTATGCCTTCAAGAATGCCGATGAAGACTATTGAGAAGTTGATGCTTTGCAGGTAGATAGGAATAACAGGGTATAACATCTCGCTTGAGACATCCGTAAACAGACTTACCAGTGATAACAGCCAGACAGTTCGGGTTATTATCTTCATACCCATGTTTTTAGGTAAAGTTAGGCGCTAAAGCCGGAACGGCACATTAAATTAAGAATGAGCCAGTTCGTTAATAATCTGGGATGCGAAACACGGGATCCGGATATATTCAGAGATATGAACTGAATTACCTCACCCATGATTAATTGTATAATTTTACGGTGTGCTATGCCTGTATAGGTATTTGGGCTCAAATTATGTAAATGAACATTGTATGAACCAGGAGAAAAATATAAAGAGCCCTCAGGAGATCGTTGACTTCATGATGGGCCGCGATGAATTCTCGAAATGGCTGGGACTCGAAATAGAAGAAGTCAGATCAGGATATTGCAGGCTTCATTACAAGGTGCGTAAAGAAATGCTGAATGGTTTTGCCAGTATACACGGTGGCGTTTTATTTTCGGCGGCTGATTCATCCTTTGCATTTGCCTGCAATTCGCATGGCCGTATTGCGGTCGCGCTCGATGTTTCTGTTTCTTTTACCCGACCTGCAAGTGAAGGTGATATACTATTTGTAGAAGCAAAGGAAATACACCTGGGACATAAAACAGCATTGTATGATATCCGCACTACCAACAAAGCAGGTGAATTGGTATCCCTATTTAAAGGAACAGCCTACCGCACATCAAAAGAGGTAAGTTGATTCCCGGGGGGTATAAAATTCCTGATGATGGCCAATTTATTAAATATATTATTTGTTTACATATATTTATGTAAATTGCAGCAGGTTTCTTCAATTGAATAGGGTAAGAAAATTTGAGGTAAATTACAGCCTCAAATGTCTAAAAAAGTAAAAATAATTAATGATCCGGTATATGGATTTATCCGTTTTCCGGAGCCTGAGCTGATGCGGATAATAGATCATCCGTGGTTTCAGCGATTAAGGCATATCAAGCAGATGGGGTTGGCTCACTTAGTATATCCTGGTGCCATGCACACTCGTCTGGCTCACTCGCTGGGTGCATGCCACCTTATGGGCAAGGCCCTCGATGAATTGAAGGCTAAGGATGTTGTGCCTGATAAAGAAGAATGCCTGGCAGCAAGAATGGCTACGCTGCTGCACGATATGGGGCATGGACCTTTTTCCCATTCACTCGAAGGACTGCTGGTGGGGGATATCTCACACGAAACCCTTTCGGGGCTTATCATGCAGCGCATGAATACTGAATTCGGTGGTTTGCTGGATAAAACGATGGAGATTTTTAATTACTCTCACTTAGCCAACACCCCTTCAGGGGGCGGAGGTATCCGGTATCTGCACCAACTCGTATCCAGCCAGTTAGATGTAGACAGGATGGATTACCTGAACAGGGATAGTTTTTATACAGGCGTATCGGAAGGGGTAATAGGCTATGACCGCATACTGCAGATGCTGACTGTAAGGGATAATGAACTGGTAGTAGAGGAGAAGGGCGTGCATTCGGTCGAAAAGTTCATTATAGCCCGCAGACTGATGTACTGGCAGGTTTATTTGCACAAAACCGTTCTGGGGTCCGAAATGTTGTTGATCAATATTTTTAAACGGGCCAAAGAACTGGTAGCAAACGGGCATAAACTATTTGCTTCTCCTGCCTTGAATTATTTCCTGTCCAGAAACCTGACAGAAGCAGACTTTTTCGAAAATCCCGAACACCTTAATAATTTTTGCCTGCTCGATGATAATGATGTAATGGTCTCCATAAAAGTATGGCAAAACCATGAAGATAAGGTACTGTCGACTATGTGCAATATGTTGGTATTGAGAAAGTTGTATAAGGTTTTACTGAGTTCAGAGTCGCTGGATGATAAACTGGAAGAAAAACAACAAAAAGCGAAAACTTTACTAAACCTGAATGACGATGAAGTAGGGTATTTTGCCTTTACCGGTGTTACTTCAAACAGTACCTATAATATTAATGATGAGCGCATTAAAATTGAGACAAAGAGCGGACTTATTAAAAATATAACTGAAATAGACGATTCATTGGTGAATCAAACACTTGCCAGAGCCGTACATAAAAACTACATTTGCTACATTCAATGATATTGCACCCTGAAAAAATAATTGAAAATTAATGTTTACTAACTGATGAACACCAGAAATTAATCGACATGCAGTTTACAGCGCAGCAGATAGCTACATTGATTCAGGGCAAACTGGAGGGTAATCCGGATGCCAAGGTAAGCGATGTGGCCAGGATTGAAGAGGCAGTGGAAGGCTCTTTATGTTTTTTATCTAACCCGAAGTATGAAGAGTATCTTTATACCTCGAAAGCCTCTATCATTATAGTCAATGAGACTCTGGAGCTATCGAAACCTGTGCAGCCAACATTGATAAGAGTAAAAGATGCTTATAGCGGTTTTGCGTTTTTGCTGGAGAAGTATAATGAGATGGTTTCAGGAGGCAGTAAGACAGGTATTGAGCAACCCTCTTTTGTAGCAAAAACAGCCAAACTGGGTAAGGATGTATATATTGGCGCGTTTTCTTACATAGGCGAAAATGCGGTTTTGGGCGATGGTGTAAAGGTCTATCCGGGATGCTATATTGGTCGGAACGTTGTGATAGGGGCCGGTTCCATGTTTTATTCAGGAGTAAAGATATATGATGAGTGTGTGTTGGGCAGCAGGGTGGTAATCCATTCAGGCTCAGTGATCGGAGGCGATGGATTTGGTTTTGCGCCGCTTGGCGATGGTACCTACCGGAAAATACCCCAGATGGGTAATGCTGTTATAGAAGATGATGTGGAAATAGGCGCCAATACCACCATAGACAGGGCAACAATGGGTTCAACTATTATAAGGAAGGGCGTAAAGCTTGATAACCTGATAATGGTGGGCCATAATGCCGAGATAGGAGAACATACAGTTATAGCTGCCCAAACCGGCATATCGGGCAGTACCAAGATAGGAAAGAATTGCATTATAGGCGGACAGGTAGGTATCGTGGGCCATATACAACTTGCAGATGGTACCCGTATTAATGCACAAAGCGGCTTATCGAAATCGATAACTACAAGAAATACCACGGTAAACGGTACACCCGCATTCGATCATAAAAGCTCATTGAAAAGTCAGGCAATTTTCAGAAATTTGCCGGAAATGCAGCAGCGCCTGCAAAAGCTGGAGGAAACAATACAGGAATTAACTGCATTATTAAGTACTCAAAACCTTGAATATAAAAAGTGAGTGAATCCATTTTAAGCAAAACAGAAAACAGGAAAACTACCGATACTTTGCATAGCGCTAACAACAGTCAGAACCAACAGACTTTAAAAGGACCGGTAACACTTCATGGAATTGGCCTGCACACAGGCAAAATTGTGACTATGACCATTAAGCCGGCTATTCCCGGATATGGTATACGGTTTCAGCGGGTAGACCTGCCGGACCGCCCGGTGGTAAAGGCTGATGTAGATTATGTTGTAGATACTTCAAGAGGAACTACTATTGAATATAATGGCGCTCGGGTCAGTACTATTGAGCACACGCTTGCCGCCATGGTAGGACTGGGGGTGGATAATGCCCTCATTGAACTGGATGGACCTGAAGTGCCTATTCTTGATGGCAGTTCCAGGCTATTTATTGAGGCAATAGATAGCGTAGGTGTACTGGAGCAGGAAGCAAAACGAATCGTTTATTCTATAGATACCAATATACATTATTACGACCCTGTAAAGAATGTGGATATGCTGGCTGTGCCTTCGGCCGAATACCAGGTTACTACACTTATTGATTTCAACTCACCGGTGCTGGGAACGCAACATGCTACCCTCAAGCATTTGTCTGAATTCAGAACTGAAATCGGCCCCTGCCGTACCTTTTGTTTTTTACATGAACTGGAATACCTGCTGGATAACAACCTGATCAAAGGTGGTGATCTGAGTAACGCCATTGTAGTAGTAGACAAGGTAGTGAGCCAGGATGAACTGAACAGGCTTGCGAAAATTTTCAACAAACAAAAAATAGAGGTTAAGCAGGAAGGTATCCTGAACAATATTCAACTCCATTTTACCAACGAGCCATCAAGGCATAAGCTGCTTGATGTGGTTGGCGATCTGGCGCTGGTTGGGCATTCTATCAAGGCGCATATCATAGCCAGCAGGCCGGGACATGCCACCAATGTAGAGTTTGCCAAGAAGATAAAACAGTATATCAAAAAGAATAAACACCTTTCAGATATTCCTCATTACGATCCTTCTCAGGAGGCTATTTACGACATATCCCACATCTCAAGGGCGTTGCCGCATAAGTTCCCGTTCCTGTTTGTAGATAAGATTATTGAGCTTAGCGATAACCACGTGGTGGGGATAAAGAATGTAACCTTTAACGAGCATTTCTTCCAGGGTCATTTCCCCGGCAATCCGGTTATGCCCGGTGTATTGCAGATTGAGGCATTGGCGCAAACCGGTGGTATCCTTGCGCTCAACAATATCAAGGATCCCGAAAACTATGATACTTATTTCCTGAAGATAGATAAGGTTAGGTTTAAGCAACTGGTTCGCCCCGGCGATACGCTTATTCTTAAACTGGAATTGCTGAATCCGATCCGCCGTGGTATATGCGAAATGAAGGGAACTGCATATGTTGGTAATAAATTAGCTACCGAAGCGGAACTGGTAGCACAAATCGTAAGAAAAGAAAATAAATGATCCATCCCCTTACATACGTCCACCCGGACGCTAAAATAGCGCCAAATGTGAAAATTGATCCGTTCACCACTATCCACAAAAATGTGGAGATAGGGGAGGGAACCTGGATAGGATCGAATGTAACCATAATGGAAGGCGCCCGTATAGGCAAGAATTGCCGCATCTTCCCAAGTTCTGTAATATCGGCCATTCCCCAGGATCTTAAGTTCAAGGGTGAGGATACCATTTGCGTCATTGGTGATAACACCACCATTCGTGAATGCGTGACCATCAACAGGGGAACGGCAGACCGTAATATGACCAGGATAGGCAACAACTGCCTCATCATGGCCTATACCCATATAGCGCACGATTGTGAGGTAGGCAATAACTGTATCTTCTCCAACAACACTACTCTTGCAGGTCATATTATTGTGGGCGATTGCGTGGTGCTTGCCGGACTTACTGCTGTGCAGCAGTTTGTGCGTATCGGGTCTTATGCTTTCGTTACCGGCGGCTCGCTGGTGCGTAAGGATATACCACCTTATGTAAAAGCAGCCAGGGAGCCACTATCCTATGTAGGGGTCAACTCGGTAGGACTGAAACGCAGGGGCTACAGCATAGACAAGATCAACCATATCCTGGATATATACCGTATTCTCTTTGTTCGTGGTTACAATGTATCAAAGGCGCTGAGTATCATCGAAACTGAAATTCCCGTAAGCGATGAGCGCGACGAGATCATCTCATTCGTGCGCGAAACCGGCCGTGGTATCATGAAGGGCTATGTAAGAAGGCATAGTGAGGATATGGCTTAATCCAGAGCATTAGGGTAACAACAACGGTCCCAAATAATACCACCACAAGGCGGTGCCTGCTGCAATGCCGGTAATTCCTGCCACGAGCAGTATAAACTTCTGGCCTTGAGGAACGAACTTAAAGGCAAACCATAATGTCCATCCCCCAAAGATGCCCTCAAGGATATTAAATGTCCATGGGTATAGTCCGAAGTGGACCGAAACCTTATAGGCATCTGTGCGGAAATCAGGATCGAACAAGGGATGAAACAATACTGCCATCAAGGTGAGGATATACTGATAGCACGATGTAGCCCCGAAAATAATCAGCCATTGGCCCGGTTTCAGTTCCGCTGCTTGCCTGAAACTGCTTCTGAAATACAATAATAACCCTAATCCAATCAGGGCAGTAAGTAGATTTACCATTGGCCCTGCTGCATAAAGAAATGCCTCCCGGGAGGTGAATTTCCAGTCTTTATAAGCCTCCCAAAGCCCTTCATATTGTTCGTGCAGCTTGTTGTATAGCTCCTGTTCGGCAAAGGGCTGATGATTGGCAATAGCCTGTTTATTGCGCTGCTTCACAGCCCTGTACCCATCTATTATAGCATTGCGCCCTGTATCGGTATGGTTGTAGTGCAATCGTGCATTACCATGCCCCTGCATGCGGGCAGCAACATAATGCCCTCCCTCATGGGTAACCGTTATTATAGCAGGGATGATCAGAAAGCAAAACAGCAAGCTTGCAAACAACCGTTTATCAAATGAAAGTGATTTGGCCGGGCTTCTTTTCATGGTGTACTTTATTTAATCATCGTCACTTTAGTTAATATGCCACATCATTGTTCTTGCAAATCAGTATTTATTCTGGTTATCAAACAGTACTTCATATTGCCGTTCTATGTTTTTATGAAAAGTAGCGGGCAATTGCGCCCAATCCCTTAATTCTACCAATATGGGAATATTGCTGTCTTTGATTTTTTCATAAAGCCCTGCTACTACAGAAACAGGCAGTGGGTTAAGTCCAGGGCCACGCATTACCAGGTCCAGGTCGCTGCCCTCATGCGCTGTTCCGTTTACCCGGTTGCCATATGCCCATACCTCTACAGGAATATTTTTTACACTGCCAAAAATTTGCAGCAATGTTTGTTTGTCCTTTTCCCTTATCAGCATTTTATTCTTCATTTTATTCTTTTATTGCTGTTGCAAGCGCACTGGCATCTGCAATAAACTGAGGCAGGAGCACAACAGTTTCTTCGGCAAAGTTAACGCCATAATCATGGGCAGTGCTGTTCCGGTTATCGCGGTATTGCAGCCACCGTTCACAGGCCTCATCAGAAATAATATTTCGCAATACAGCATGCCGGAATACATCTTTAAATATCAACCCATCCACTTCTTTGGATGTATGAAAATAGGGTTTCAGCCCTTTACGGAGTAGTTTGCCACTTTGCTCCAATATCAGCTCAAACGCTTTGATACAGGCAGAACGGTACATATCATAATCTTATATTTTCAGGATCAGCGCTATTCAGTAAGGAAAGTGCTTTATCCAGGGTTGCTATGCATCGTTCTAAATAGGCGGTATCTATTTTCATTGTTCAAATTTCGTAAAGTTATTTATTAACTTCAAATGAATTAACTATTGGTTGGTGCAATTGCCGCAACAACAGTGCTGACTGTATTATTACAGCAATGCTTCCGTTAATCACAAATGCGGGGACTATGCCGAGCCGCGAAACCATAAACCCGGTAAACAGCGTACCTATAGATAAGCCTGAATACATCGCCAACTGGTATAAGCTGGTAATCCGGCCCCTCAGGTTATCTGCTGCATTTTCCTGCAGGAAGGTATTGGCAGATATATTGGCTGCGATCTGGGTGATACCAGCCAATACAAGCATTATGCTTAATAACAGGAATGAATGGGTCATAGCTATGGCAATAATGATGAATCCCAGTAAAACAGCGGCTGCCGAAGCTATCCTGTTTCGTCCGTAAGGCCCACGAAAAGGAATAAATGTAACAGCCGCACCAATAAGAGCCCCACCTCCGAATGCGGTCATGGCCCATCCGAAATCGCCAACACCGGAATGAAATACATCTTTGATGATTACCGGGCAGAAGGTAACAAGCGGGCCACAGAAGAAGCTGGCGGCAAATACGGTCACCAGCGGCAACCGCACAGCATGTATGCGCAGCAGGTCGCGGATTTCAAACCACTGGTTTACAGGTTTTGTCTGAATCGTAGTAGTAGTTATTTTTACCCTGTTGCGGGGATAAATAAACCAGATGGAAATAAAAAAGGGGAGGTAGGAGATGGCGTTTGCGCTGAAGCATGCTACACCGCCATAGCGCGCTATTACTATACCTGCGATAACCGGCCCCAGAACACGGGAAAGATTGAATTGTGTGGAATTGAGCGACACTGCACGGGGAATATCTTTGCGGGCAACAAGTGAGGGAATGATGGTCTGGAAGGAGGGGACGGACAAGGCATCAGTGATGCCCACAATGAAGGAGATAACAATAATCATCCATACCCGAAGGAGGCCTTTTATCAGCAATACGAGCATTACGCCCACAAACAAAAACTGGATAAACTGGAAGAACAATGTGACCTTTTTACGGTCATATCGGTCGGCCAGCATACCACCCGGCAGGGTGAACAGCAGGGCAGGGAAGGTGGTGGCAAAGCCGGTGAACCCCACCCAGAATGCAGAATTGCTGAGGCTGAGCACCAGCCAGGGCTGTGCCACCTGTTGCATCCAGCTACCAATATTCGACAGCAGGCTGGATATCCAGAAGAGAAGGTATCTCCAGGTAAGAAAGTAGTTGTTTGGCGATTTGTCTTGGTTTTGATCCATTTATTTTTGCAAACCTACATGGTATATTTTAATAAAGGTATAATATAAGAGGCCTCGACAGGGCTTAGTTAGTTTTATTATTAAACTAGTCAATAATTGCGCGGTAGCTTGACTTATTTCCCATTGTAAAACTTTAGGAACGACGTCGGGGTGAAATTCCTTTTTAGTTTCTATCCCATAATCTCTACATTTGCCCAACCCAAAATAACCCTGATTACTTTTGGAATTTGGAATTTGAGTACTGGAATTTAACATTGGACTTTGTTCGCTCACTTTCTACTTTCTACAAAATACTTTCGATATATAAAAAAATGAACATCACCCTCGAGCACATAAGCAAACGTTTTCAGCGCTACTGGATTTTCAGGGAGGTGAACTATGTTTTTAAGGCTCCGGGTGCCTATGCATTACTAGGGCCAAATGGCTGCGGAAAGTCTACATTGCTGCGACTTATAGCGGGCATGCAGTCGTCATCTGCCGGCAAGGTGTTTTATCATAATGACAAGGGGCAGGCAGTGCCCGGTACATCCATCTTCAGCGACATCAGTTTTTGTGCGCCGGGTATGGAACTCATAGAGGAACTGACCCTCAGGGAGTTCCTCGAATTTCATTTCTCTTTCAAAAAGCCATTGCCGGGGCTGGATATAGATAAGATCATTGCACTCACAGGCCTTAAAGATGCCGAGCATAAGCCCATAGGCGACTACTCCAGCGGCATGAAGCAGCGTGTTAAACTGGCCCAGGCTATCTTTGCCGATACCCCGGTATTGCTCATAGATGAGCCCTGCACCAACCTCGACCAGCAAGGCGTAGACCAGTATAAACACTGGATAGAAACCTACGGCAAAGGCCGCCTCATTATAGTAGCATCCAACGATGAGCGGGAATACTACTTTTGCAAAGAGCAGATTGTGATTGGGGATTATAAATAATTCGGTACACCCACTAACAATCGCAGATTGGTTTTATTGCAGTGTAAGTTTTAAAAATCCTATTTTTGAATGGCGTGGAAACCTTGCTCGAATTTCCGTTTTCCTGATACATGTATGGTATTACTTTTATAGGGTTCCCTATATTGGCTTTATTCTTGCGTAATCATTTCGGGGCTGGCAGAATAGTGAAGTATGCATTAAGGGTGTCTCCATTCACCGTTTGGTACTTGCTTGCCTATTATCTGGGATATTCATTTCGTGGCGACTACATCGATTATTCATTATTGGCATTGTCTTATTTGTGGCTTTGTTTACTCCTCTTTTCAACTGAGATATATAAGTCTGGCTTACTTAAAGTCCTCAGGGTGGCGGTCTATGTTTCAGTGGGCCTTATTGGGATTTTTTGTTTCTTGACTTTTCCGTTCTTTGCCTATGCCGCACAAGATTTTGAATGGGATAGAAAGTTCAATTTTAAAGACAATGGGGAAAATAAATATGAGGTGAGAAGATATACTTATGGCGGTGTCTTCAACTCAAATACAAGATATATCTTTAAAACTTATCGTGTTTATGGCGTTGTGCCATTGGAAAAACAAATAGACATCACCGATTTTTTTGACGATAGGACTGACCTTTTTATTTCAGATTCAATTGCTTTTTCCATTTCCAAAACTTCGAATGGACAACAACTTCAGTTTACAGACAAATATGGGAAGAGTTTTGTGAAGCTATTGAGGTGATTTTTGAATTACAGTTTAGTAACTTTTGGTTGCTCTTTCTAATTTGTGCCCTAAACAAGAATAAGAAAATCTAAAATCAAATTTATACCTTGCTATTAAATTTATAAATTAATGAAAACCATACTCGCCATAAGTATATTGGTACTGGCATTAGGCTCAGGCTGTGGTCCTATAATTACTACAGCTGGTTGGAAAAATCAGGATATTAACTATGCCATTAGATCCGATATAAAAGAACTGAATGCAAAGTTTATTGAGTCCATAAATAATAATGATTTAAAGAGTTATAATGATTTATTGTCAGATTCACTGAAACAATTGAAGAATGTAGATGTTGAAGGGTTTTTCAAAAAATATCGGGGTGAAGTTAAAGGCAAGTCTGTTAGTATTTTTAAGGAATATTACTGGAAAATTTCTAATCCTGGATTGGTACTTGGAGTCGTTGATGGGGAAAATGAAAATGCGTTTAAACTAAATGTAGTTCCAATGAACAAGAAAACTTACATGTCATTACTATTGTTGAGCGACTCCATTACAGCAGATATGCTAACACTTGTTTATGGGAATTATGGTGGTAAATGGAAAGTTAATATTTTACAAATGAATTCGTACTCTTTTAAAAATGAAACTGCACAAGATTTCTACCGTCATGCTCAAAAGTTGTATAGAGAGGGGGATATTGTTGATGCATTTTTAATTATGGGTTTATGCAATACTTGTTTAAATCCTTGTGGCCCCAATCTTGTATATAATAATTATTCCAAAATTTCCGAACTGCAGGAAAAACTAAAAAAGCAATTATTTTCAGCTTATGCTTTCCCTTATACGATAAACAACATAAAGTCAAAGCCCAGAATATTTAAGATCGAATATACCAGGGAAAATAACGGTTTCTATTTAACCATCCTTTATCAGACATCTATAAATTTGAGTGATAAAGACAACTTGAAAAAGGAATATAATGAAATCCATAATGCAGTACTGGGTATGTTTTCCGGAGTTGAAAAAAACAATGACTTAATCATTTATCGGGCCTATAATCAATTTCCGGTTAATGAAAATCCATTTACCTGGAACCAGTATCATCAATTTAGGAAGTCGAAAAATGGATAGCTAAAAGGATGGCAATTAATGATTAGGATTATTATCCACAGTATTGATTATGAGTAATAATGAGCTAAAATACCTATTGGTAAAACAAGACGCAATTTCATAAACACAAAATAGAATACCCTCCCATCCAAGCCCATCTGCCCTTGTAAAATTTCTGTATTTTGGGGCATTAATAAGGCTGTAGCTGGAATTATCATAACCCCTGCTATAAATGATATTCTATCAAGTCCCATTTGGAAAATGAGTTATTGGGTTCTCACTAAAGTGATTATGGGGAAAAAAGCGGATGCCTGACACCAAAAGTGTCAGGCATCCGCTTAGTCGTTTGCATCACCTATCCAAACTTTATAGCTTCCACACCTATTTTAAAGATCTTGTTAGGAAATGGCTGCTGGCTGGTGTAAGTCGTGGAAAAATTACCTCTGATAAATATTGCGCACATGGTATTCGATACATGGTACAGATTCTTCCGGTATTCTTCCGGTGTTCCTTCTATGATAGCTGCAAAAACATCATATCTTACAGATGCTGAGTCAAAGCCATAATCATGCCATACAATAATTGAATCCTCGTTTTTTAACAGCTTGAAAATATTTCTTGTGTCTATCACAACGCTTTCATAGGCATGGTCGCCATCTACAAAAAGCAGATCATACCTTTTCTTATGAGCATCAAAATCAAAGGTTAGCGAATTATGGTAAATAGAGGTGATATTGGAAATGTTATTGGAAAAAACACCTTGAACGCTAATTTCTTCATCAGAAAGGCCAAACATCTTCAATTCTTCCTTCGAAAGAGTAATTGAGGTACATTCTTTGGCTATTTCCGAAACTGATGCAAGGCTTTCACCTCGGTAACTTCCGATCTCCAGATAAGCACAATCTTTAAATTTTCTGGCAAGTAACCTCAGCAATAGCATATCCGGTATTGTAGAGGTATTAGGTAGAAAGCTATATACATTTATAGTATCTTTCAATCCGGGCTCCAGGTCCAGGATATCTATTGTAGGTAATTGTTTAACCTTGAATTTGTCAAAAACCATTTTCTCGTAGTCTATCGCCTTTTTCCTCCGCATCAACGCCTGGTAGCCCAAAGTGATGATTTCTTTGGGGTGAATCAACAACTCTTTCAATACTTTAATCTTTGACATACATTCTGATTTTGTTGCTCCCGAATTGTAACCCCGGAAAATGAAGTGTGCAAATATAAAAACTTATTTTGGCTATTGTTTCATGTCTCAATACATCTAAAGGAACGTTGATGAAATAAGTAACCTTCTTTTGGGAACGAAGAAAATAACGCCCACCATCTTACTCGTTCTATTACCTCGTTCATAATCATTTTTATTTGTCTCGGTGAGGGCTTTGCGGTTCCATTTTTATTTCGTTGCAAAAGTCTTTAAATAATTCATTATTCACAGATAGAGCTGCGCTCGTGCCCTTGCGGGCATGCCTCATAAAACATGCCTTCGCTAAAGCTATGGCAGTTAATAAAGGAAATATAACTTCGGAATATGGTGGAACTTATTTCGTCAACGTTCCTTGAATATAATCCTTGTGAAAATGACTTGTTTCAGTGGCGTCCTGGTAATCTAAAAGTGTCCTATTGCGCCATCAAAGATGCCGGCATACAACGCGCAGGTATCTCAAACAAGTCCCCGGCAGAAAAGCAAAAACGCACCATCCGGGCAAAAGAAACGCGAAATTGAAAATATCCTTAAAATAGCCTTTTTCAGGATGGCAATTAATAATACCTTTGCCGCTCGGAAAAACACAAGGCCTCGTAGTACAATGGATAGTATAAGAGTTTCCGAAGCTCCAGATCCAGGTTCGATTCCTGGCGAGGCCACATACAAAAGTTGCAACTAATTGGTTTGTAATCATTTGCAACTACTAAACATTGATTGGGGTGCATGCTGGGG
>CAIUZK010000082.1 GCA_903903635.1 uncultured Bacteroidota bacterium | reverse complement strand
GATAATGACACAAATGAAACGGATTAAGTAAACTATATTTGTAACAGTGAAGCAACTAAATAACGCACTCATTTTTGAGATTAACTATGGTGGGTCAGTTTGGCGAGGAAAAGAGGGGTCACTTTACGCGGAATATCCACTATCTTGTAACCATAGGTTGATATTATCAATAGCAAAGTGGGATGGATCCTCTATCGCAATCGGTTCGCTTAAAACTAATCTTGGTTTCTTTGTTGTTGGGTCACCATCAGTAGTTTGGTCAGTTGCATCTTCTTCTGGTTTTGTTTCAGGATTAACTTTGTCGGGACTCGTGTTTGATTTTTCCTCTTGTTCTTTTCGTTTTGCTTCTTCTTCTATTTTTTTTCTTATTCTTTCTTCCTCCCTTATTCGAGCTTCCTCTTTATTCCTTTCTTGTATAACACTTTGGTACGCTGTCCTAATAGCTAATGCTTTTACGGAATGGCTTTTTACCTTTTCCAATATCTTGCTTTCAGGGTGGGCAGCTACCCATTCTTTTACCTGGTAATATTCCTTTATGGTGTCACCTGACACATTAACACCCGCTCTTTCTTTGGCTATATCCCATTTAGTTTTCCCCCCGTTATTTTTGCCTTGCTTGCTGCCTATCGGTAAAAAGTGTAATGCTATCTCGCATTGCTCCCAAGACTTTTTATTCCGTTGGTTATTGAGCGACACAACCAAATCAGCTAAATCATTATCAGGAATATCTTCCTGGACAATGCGACATAGTATAGTTGTTATCCCAGTGGCTTTACATGCCTGAATTAAGGCCCAACCATTAAGCGTACACCCATTATTTAGAATGATTGGGTAGGTGTGCGGTTTATTCTCTACTAAATCTTGTTTCAACTCTGGTCTGACAATACGATAGTCAAACCATTTTTCTGAAAATTCATTGTTGTACAACGTGTCTATTGGGCGTTCTTCGATAATAAAACTGATAGTCATAATGGTTATTATTTTTTAGATTTTTTAAGTGCTGTTATTTTTTTCATTTTAGCTTCGGTGCGCGCGCACTGAAGTTTTATTGCTATTGATTATTTTTTACTTCCTTTACTTTGAATGCACATTTCCAACACAAAATTTCGATTTTTTATTAAGGGCATAGAAACAGAAAAGCCACTTCGATGAGAAGTGGCTTTTCTGTTTTTTTTGTTTTTCCCGTTTATTGAATGTCTTTAAATAAAAGTCTAAAAGGCTCTATGTATTTGGTATCGAGATACCCATAGCTAGCATTTTTAAACGCAGTCGGTGAACCAATTCTAACTGAGAAGGTGTTCCCTACAACCTTCTTAATTTCCTTAAGAGTATGGTTGTTGGTGAGCCACTTATTCTTTTTGCACACGATATATATACCAGCTAGATAGCTGATTGGCGAGGGCATCATACTATTCAATGCATATTTATTACCTACTTCATAAATTGTTGGGCCATCTAGTCGGTCTAGTTCAGAATACTTGTTTATTATCTGTATTGGGAAATCCTTTAGTAATAGCTCAATCATCCTATCGAATTTTGGCTTGTGTATGTCATAAAACATTTCCTTAAAAGTTGAAATGCTCTCTTTTTCTCTCCCTTGCGTCTTAGGCTCATTAGTAATCACTGCCTCTAGAGATGATTCGGGTCGCAGTTTTTTTAGATTGTCTTGTAAATAATTATAGAAGGTAAAGTATCGCCCATAAACTTCTCCAACTACTTCTATTTTGTTGGGGTGGTCGTCAATTTCAAAGGCTTGGTCAGGCAAGGGGCAATTATTGAAGTAACCTTCCTCATGCAACAGGTATATCATCAATACCAATTTTTCAGTATCATACTTTTTAGCTTCTTTTCGTGGATTAATTGAATCGATCATATATTTTTGAGCATCATGATATAAACTGCATCTGGAATCTGGATTTTTCAACAATTCATGATTTCTTACTTCTTCAATCTCTTGAATAGCGCCTGATACTGAAAGAATATCATCTTCTCTTAAGGCATAACTTAGATAGTCATACTTGCAGCTATAAAAATGCCAGTCGCCGATATACTTTTTAAATACTTCATATCTATCCTTTGCTTCTTTAAGAAGGTCAAGATTACCTATTCCGAAAAAAACAGCCTCCTGATCTGCGTGCATCTGGTCTACATCATAAAGTTCATTTAAAGCCATGTTGTCTAATTTTTATTTATCCGCAAGTTATTTGAATAAACAAAGATAGCAAGTCCCAAAAAGACAATAAAAACAGTTTGTTGGATTGTGGTTTTATTGTTTCTAACTGGTGTATCTATTACCTCAATTTCGTCCTCTCAAATCATACATTTATGAATCAACAACCTTTTTTCTTCGGTAATGAAGATCAGTTAAAATTTCTGATAAAAGAGTGTATTAGGGAAGTTTTTATAGAAATATACGGAAAGCTTCCGTACCCTAGCCCCGTCATTGCAAGTGACAAAAAAATACTTACCCGAAAGCAAGCTGCGTCATACTTACAGGTCACACCGCAGACCTTAAGTAAGTATGTCCGCGAAGGCAAATTATTGCCAGCAATCATTCATGGTAAGTACCGATTTTTTGAACTTGATTTAATTAATTTTTTGAATATTAAGAAAGGATGAGATGCAATTTTTACTTACGCAATCCCAATCCCAAGAAAAAGGGCCGGACGGCTATATATTTGACTGCTACTTACCGGGGAGAAAGATGTATTCTTTACCCCGGTGAGAGCATAGATAAGGATGACTGGGACAATAAGAAATTCAAACCCAAGCCCATTGCTGGAAACAATGCGCTTATTGGCAGGCTTAACAGATTTGAGCAGTTAGTACGAGACACTCATGATGATTTGCAAAAAAATATTAAGGGGATTGTACCCGCAAAAATGCTCCAAAAAGAGGTTGTTGAAAAAACATGCCCCACAGCGTTCGAGATTGTAGAAGTAAAACCAATTCTTATTACCGATTTTTTTCAAACGCTTATTGACGATAGCAAATCTGGAGCAAGACGGAGCAGCGATGACCTAAATTTAAATCCGAATAGTATCAAGCCCTATAAGTCGGCATTGAACCATTTTGTGAAGTTTCAGGAGGGACACAATTGTAGATACTGCTTAAAAGACATTAATCAGAAACTGGTCAAGGCTTTTACAAATTATCTCAATGAGAAGCTTGCCGTTAATACCAGTGCGAAATATCTAACTGTATTCAAGTTGTTGATATCCTACGCGAATGAAAAGAAGTTAATTGACTTTCAACAAGCTTCAGAAGTTAAGGTTATAGTTAGACGGGAAAAATCAGATAATATTTATTTGAATGAACAGGAAATTGAAGCGTTGATGGCAATAACCGAGTTTCCAACGCCGCTTTATGAAGTTGTACGTGACTACTTCGTAATAGCATGTAATACGGGGTTAAGGTTTCAAGACGTTTCAATTTTGCGATTAGCGCATATAAATGATGGGTTTCTGGAAATAGATCCGGGAAAAAACCTAAGAATTATTAAGTCAGTCACAAAAGTCATTGTTCCTGTTCTGCCAATGTTTAAGGAGATACTTTCAAAATACCCTAACGGGTTTCCTAAATGTCCTCCTAATCAAGTATTCAACCGCTACATTAAAGAGATAGCTGAGAAAGTTCCTTCATTGCAAAAAGAGTTCCTGAAGAAAATCACGAGGGCGCATAAGGTTGAAATAGAAGCTTATCAGAAATTTCAAAAAGTTTCTGCTCACACCGCACGAAGGAGTTTTTGCACTAATATGTATTTGAAGGGAGTGCCTATAATTACAATCATGGCAATGTCTGGGCATAAGACTCAAGAGAACTTTATGAAGTATATAAAAGCGGACAACCGCAAACATGCAGAGATACTCGATAATCTAATTAAACAGGAAGCTAAACTGAAAGCTGAAATTGAGAAGAAATCGGGTGAGAGTAAAGGGTAAAACTACACGATAATGCATAGTTCAAGGGGGCTTCGGCTCCCTTTTTTTGTTTGAAATCGTTTATCGCATTCGATTGTTTTAGTTATGAAAACTGCCGACAAATCTGCCAGCTCATTAGTCTTAAAATGAAGAAAGTCGCTCTGGGAGCGACTTTCAACGTATTGTCTGTGGGAGCACACGGGTTCGAACCGCGGACCCTCTGCTTGTAAGGCAAGGTGGCGTGTTGCATTTTTGATGCGAAAAACGCAATGTTACAACTATCCAAATGCTTGCTGGGCTTGCCTTTCGATACATTTCATTAACAAAGGTTGCGTTTCTGATGCCTTAGAGTAAACATTCGATTTTGATTGCCATCGGGAGCACTTAGTGGCAAGAAGTGTGGCAAGTAAATTAAACAAAGAACCCGCCTAAACGTAGAAACGTTGGCGGGTTTACTTTGCCTAAAACAAAATGATTTTTTTACTTGTTGTTGAGGAACGGCAGCAACGTATTTGAAATCTGCCGATGGTGTTCTTGTGGCAGAGAATGTAGATAGAACATCGTGGTCTTGGAATTCGAATGCCCTAATAACTCTCCGATCTGCGCGACGGGCGTACCATTCAACATCAACGTAGTGGCGAACGAATGCCGAGCCACAGCGAGCCTCAGAACTACCTTTAAATCAAGTTTCTGACCTATCTCCTTGATCTTGTCGTTCACCTTACGCTGCACGTTGTCCCTGCGCTTCTCGCACTCGGTTGGTGTTGTTTTGCCGTTCAGTATAGGGAACACGTAGGCCTCATGGTCGTTCGTTTTGTTGCCGTACTCATCTATCACCTTCTGCATCTCGGGATGGATCGCTACCTTAACTTGCTTGCCCGATACGCGGTTCGTGTTCTTCGTTTTCTCTCTGATGAACATCAAGAAATCGCCCTGAATATTTTTACGTTTCAGGTAACAAAAGTCCTTGAAGTTCATTGCCGATAGATAGCAAAATTTCCAATACGAAAGGCTCCGCAGTTCGGTTCTACTTATGCACTCGTACTCCCAAATTTTCTGAATTTCTTCGGGGTAAAGAACGTCCTTGCTCTGAACGGAGCTCGATACCTGATAATTTTTAAATCCGTAATTATTCTTCGATATGATACCCTCTTTGATGGCCCTATTTACGATAGTCCGAAGGCACCTTAGGTACATAGAGATAGTGGTCGCTGTGGCACCGCCGTCGCGCATTTTCTTCTCATAGCCCCGAAGCCACTTTTCGTCTACGTCTGAAAACATAATGGGGTTTTTGTAAGCCTTGAGCGAGCTAAGCGTCAACCTCATTAGCAGGGCATATTTTATAGAACCCTGCGCTTTCAGCTCGTCCATCTTCTGTTGAAAGTGCGGTGTAACATCGCCCTTGGTATATGATATACCGACCTCGCTCTTAAAAAAACGGATGAAGTTGTCCTTGTTCGGGTTGGGCATATCTTCCAAAATGTCCTCTGCCTTCTGAGCCAGCTCACCGATCTTCTTACGAAGTTCACGAGTCGCCTCCGTACCTCCTTTTACCTTCATCGCAGAACTGAAGTCCGCCACGGTGGCGTATAGGTCGATGCCGACCCGGAAGCGGTCACCGTTAATATTCACCAGCAGTTTAAGTGGTGCCTCAGCACCGTCACCCTTCTTCGACCTGGTATCTCGGGTAACACTGACCGAATATTTTTTTTTCTCCTTCATTGACTTAATTATTTCCTTGAACGTAATAATAGCAGATGGGGGCGACAGGAAAGCCGCCCCGTTTTGCTGTTTTTTTGCTATAGTTTATTGCTTTCTTGCAGCTACATCTTTTGCCCGATTAACCAGACGGATAGTTCCCTCAGGTGTCTGCACCACGCACTCGTCGTTATCATCCCACACGACATCCGTACTATGATCTACGTACTTGTAGCCCAGATACATTACATACAAACTGTCCTCAGTGCCGTGGTTGACGTACTTCTCCAGTTTCGTTACAGGGAAACACCTACGGCCTCTTTCGTCCTGTATCGCAACATACTCCTTGTTATATTCGTCAGGATTGTATTTCACCCATTTACCGTCACACTCCCTAATCAAGCATTCGCCTAAATAGGCAGGGGCAGCCTCAAAAAAACTCTGAGTGAATACAGGAGCGGCAAAAACACGCTCATAGTAGAACATATCCTTTATCAGTTTTTCGAGAGCTTTTATCCCCGCGGCAGAATAGTCCGGCAAAGCGAAAGCAATGCGGAAATGTTTAGCCAGTTCCGAGCACAGTTTGGCAACCGCCTTGTTCGTGGTAGGTTCCATCGCGATGTAGCTTGAACTGATCCTATTCTCCAGCGACTTATGCCGGCGCAACATTAGACTCAAATCTTTCAACGTCACTTCAGTGGCACTCCCAGCCAGGATAGCTACACCCATCGTGATTTTGTTTCTTAGGGTATCATAGATTAAGCAACTGCCATCGGGCAGTTCTGCCGGAAACCATAGCTCTTCACGCCCGAATTTCTTTATTAACTCCTCCGCTGCCACATTATCCTTGCACTCCAAAACCATGCTGTGGTGTTCGGTCAGCTGATTATTAAATTCGTGCGTTGCGGGGTTACCTTCGCCATCCACTGTAGTGTAGGTGCCGTCTGGTTCTGCTTGTGCAGACCACCTCATTCCCGTCAAGCAGAATAAATCTAAGGCTACCTGTTCAGCGTGGTATTTCTCTGAGCTTACAATCGGCCCTGTCTGTGTTGTCTT
Organism: uncultured Bacteroidota bacterium; assembly: GCA_903903635.1. Classification (GTDB taxonomy): domain Bacteria; phylum Bacteroidota; class Bacteroidia; order Chitinophagales; family Chitinophagaceae; genus Nemorincola. Next base: position 2,557 of record CAIUZK010000082.1, on the reverse strand, counting down.
CGGTATTATGTTATCTTTCATTTTTTGTTTTGTTAAGGGTTAAAAAGTGGCAGCACTTAAATGTGCTGCCACTTTGGTTTGTTACTTCATTCCATCAGCGGCGATGGTGCGTAGGGTGTTCATTTCATCCTCTGTCAGCGGTGAATCCAGCAGGTACCGTAAGTCCTCCGGCAGTGATTCGGATAGGTTCTCCATTGAGATGTAACTAACGGAGTAATCGTCGTTAGGTTCTTTCTTCCAGACCCAGGTACCAGAATCAGTCCCCATCAGACGCCCATTTAATTCGATAGCAGCCCGGATAGCTGCAGCTTCAGTTTCATAGAAAAGCATTAACGTGCTCTCATATTCATCGTTAACATCGATGACAGGTACCTGGTTGTCAGTCCAACCAAGCTCACTGCGTAGGTCATCAACCAACAATTGAGGGTATATACCATCTGCATTCATCAGGTAGTCCTGCACCATCACATATTTCTGACTACCATTCCACGAATCAACGTAAAATCTGTATTCGCCGGACTGCTCAGTCTGCCTGTAAATAACGAACGCAGATTCATCCAATTCGACCTGATCCCACTTATCAGATACACGACAAAACACATCCTCTAAACCGGACTGGAATATTGTGAATGCCTGCTTCTTGTCCAGCACACCACAATACCTGTAACGGCCTATTCCGTTGAAGCCGTACTCATCTGCAAAAGACCTGCTGACCATAGGTATACCACATATCTCTCCGACCGTGTAGTCGAACGGTACGCCTTCAACCAGAGTAGTACAATTCATACTGACGTCGGCGTAAACGCCCCATTGGTTCCTGTCAGTGCCGGAGCGGATGTACATATTGGTTACGTAGTTCCAAGTGCTTATATCTACGTTGTCAACCATCCAATTGTATTCGCTGAGAATGTGCTCAGCTTGTTGCTTAGTGTAATTCATTAGTTCTTGCTTTTTCCAACGCCGAAGCGTAGGTGTTAAATTAAATTAAATCTTAATGTAAAATTGTTGAAATAGTTTGGGCCATAGGAGGAACCATCCCCCTGAAGTGGCATTAATAAAACTGTAATGGAAGTTGGGGTATCACCCCGAGGCTGTACTAAAAAAAATCAATTAAGTTAAAAATGCATCATACGTTGACGGAACAACTATATATGCCTTGCTGTGGGAGGGGAATTACCCCTCAGTTGATATTGTAAATTTAAAACCCTTTGAACGATATTCCATTTTAAACGCATTTTTTATTTTTTCTTTGTTGCAGATAAAAAAAAGGGATACGTCTCCGTATCCCTTGTAGTCCTGTAACAACCATATTTTATTCCATCTTAGCTTACCATTACTGTTTATTTTATCCGAGGGTCTATTTTGTATATTTACTTTTTTCTTAAAATGCTTCCTTTTATGCGCTTCTGATTCTGTTTCCGATCCTTGTTCGCATAGACCAGTCTATACCTGACAAACCCCCTTCTTTTTCCATCACACATTTCTCTGTGTTCTTTCTGGATATTTTATATCCTTTTAAGAGTGTTTGTAGCGTATGTTATAAGTTTCATTGACGGTACTTATAACTGTGTTCCGTAAGAATTCCTCAATACCTTTCAGACTAAGTCTGTTTTAAATTGAGAGAGATAGCGGTATTTCTACTTGTCAGGTGCCGGTCGTCACTGGTTGAAACGTTGCCGGGCTTGTCGCTATTCTATAAGAAGCTTGCCAAAGTATTCCTGTGTTCTTCAGGAGATACAAACTCAATCCTCCGTTTCTTTGGAACCAAATTCATTCGTCGCATAAAACCGTAGGCGACTGGGGTAAACTTAATGAAGACCCATAAAAAATAAAAAACCCACACTATCAAACTGGCAGGTTTAGTGTGGGTCAGTGATTTGGGGTTTATCCCTCATCCCGATGTTTTATTTAAAGTCGTTGCAACCTGCCAGGTAACCTGCGACTGTATTTATACTTTAAATACTGACGTAATTCCTTTTTTATGCAGAAATGATTGTTTTTTCATATTTTCTTTTTCGTTTTGCGAAGTGCAGTCCATATATATGTACCGTCGACTACGCTATTTAAAGTATAAAGACTGGCAATGAGAAAGAAATTAGTTATAGATATTAAGGAGAAGGAAGACAATTACACGCCGCAATGGATTAAAGACTGGCAGATACAGAAAGACATAGATAAACTCCTCAGAAGACCGTGGATGTCGGATGAAGACCTGTGTTCCCTTGAACCCAGGAACAGCTGGCAGAACGAAAATACCATATCACATAAAGGAAAACTAAAGGCCCAGGCTAAACGGCTACATCCAGTCAGAAAGACGCAGGATCATGCACCGGTTAAAATAAGTTCAGAAGAAGTATACAGAAATTCGAGGGCCAAAACGCTCGCTGAGCTTTATGTTGCAGGAATACTATTAAAGATGGGTTCTGAAGTGGCGTTGATGCGAAAGTCTGTCGGATATGATATGTTGGTTCTGACAGCAGATAATAAGATCGAACGGCTTAACGTGGTTGCAGACCGCAATATAAATAGTAACTACATCTCCATTGCTACCAGGCGT
>CAIUZK010000081.1 GCA_903903635.1 uncultured Bacteroidota bacterium | reverse complement strand
GTTCGTAAAACAACTGAGCACTCAACTATTTTAGAGGGGTCACTTTACCGTGGAAAAGGAGGGTCACTTTGCCGCGGAATGGTGGGGTCACCTTCGCGCGGAATTAGGGGGTCACTATCCGCGTATTATCCAAAAGACGTCCTCATTTTGATTTTAAACCGTTTCCAGCCAATGCTTGTAATAGCCAAACCCTGCTGTATATGTAAAAAACAACCTCAGTCCCAGCCAGATACCTTAAGTGCGGAAATTGTTTTGTGCCCCTCAAAACACCTTGTGCAAATACAAGTACAATTAAATGGCGTAAAGCAGGTGGCCTTTGGCAAAATGGCTCTTCGTTTAGCGTTACTAGACGCGAAACGTCAGGATGAAGATGCGGCTCGCAATAAATTAGAATATTAGAGGTTTAGCTTGGTTGCAACTTCATATGTCTTTATCAAATCATCCCATATTAGGTTCGACATTTCCCCTGTCGAGTAGAGGCAAACGATGCTCTAATGCAACATAACCAAATGTCGAATGATTATCATAGGTGACGGTTTGGTGGTGGTTTGCTATGCACAACCATGAATATTGACTTACATTAACAAACATCAAAATATTTATAGGACTCAATCCGGTGTTGACATAGATCTGTATAGGTTTATTTATATAACGAAAATATTGCTGCGTGTGCAGATCGAACCAGCTTTCAGTATGAGCGCACAAATAATTGAAATAACTCAGGTGGCGGAAAGGTGGCGTTTTTAGCTTACAACTATCAACTTTTACAAACATTAATCAATCTCAAAATATTGACGAAACCCTTACTGGTATTGACATCCGTCTGAATCAGTTTATTCATATTAAAAATAATTAGACCATGATGGACCACCTTAGTATAGGGATTGCTTAATTGCAGTCCCTTTTTTTATGCCATATTTCGAGGAAAGTGAGCAGTCTAATGTAACAGATTAGTGTTTAGGACTTTGAAGATGATGGCCTCCTTGTCCGATGTTCTCCTCATATGCGGTTTCTGTTCGTCAGACCAGTGCTTTGCCTTCGGCTTCCTTCAGATTCGCAGTCACCTGCGACACCCTTGCCGCTCAGCTAATGGTTCCCCTACCGGGCCCATAGTGGACTTGCACCACCAAATAAACGCACCCTGCCGGGCGCACCACAAGAAACGGCCTCCCGATTGAGGCTCTTGCAGCAGAAACATTGAATATACTGAACGGAGAGCGTGTGCTCCTCATTCATTAATAATTCAACCCAAATTGCCTTAAGTGATGTGTAGCGTGTTTATGCAGTAGTTGAATTTGCTGGTCATAAACCAGATTGCCAAAAAATGGGTTTGGGGTTACTCTCCCTTGCTCAGATTCATGCACAACAAAGAAATGGTCCAGTTCTGCCTGTAGTTCATTAATAGCATCGGCAACAGACAAATGTTTCACTGGAGATGGTTCATCTGCCATCAGTGCATTAGGCGTATTTTCCCTGAAGGGTTTTTCACTGGCAAGAAACCCTTGCATTTTAGGAAGCATATCGGCCGGGGAAACAATATCATGCCGGGTCTTGCCATTGGCTATGCGCACATAATCGCCCATATGCTCAATCATTTGTTGCACGTTCATCTTACCCCATTTTCTATGGGTGTCGGGTGCCAGTCGGGCCAATACCATTGTATATTCCGAACGCAGAAACGCTGCTTTTTGTAACAGGTTTTCCATATTATCACCTTGCGTTGATTAAAAGCTAAATTAGTGTTGCTTATAACAATTGCTTTATCAGCGATTCCTGTGTTACCCCCTCGGCTTCTGCTTTATAGTTTCTCAGCACCCTATGCCTCAAAACAGGCATTGCCATGGCACGCACGTCTTCAATATCCGGCGAATACTTGCCATTGAGCAGGGCATTGCATTTAGCGCCAAGTATCAGGTATTGAGATGCCCTCGGACCTGCGCCATAAGCTATGTATTGTTTGGCTATAGTCGCGGCGGTTGCAGAACCAGGGCGTGTTTTTTGCACAAGGCCTACTGCATACTCCAGTACATTATCAGGTACAGGTACACGTCTTACCAAATCCTGAAAATACAGAATATCCTCACCGGTCATTACTTTTGATAACTCAGAAGTATAAGCGCCGGTGGTATTACGCACAATCATGACTTCTTCGGCAAAGCTGGGGTAGTCGAGTGTCACCTGAAACATGAAACGATCTAACTGGGCTTCCGGAAGAGGATAAGTTCCTTCCTGTTCAATAGGGTTTTGCGTAGCCAGAACAAAGAAAGGAGCAGGAAGTTTGTGCAGTGTACCACCCGCAGTAATATTTCTTTCCTGCATGGCCTCAAGCAGTGCAGCCTGGGTCTTTGGCGGTGTACGGTTTATTTCATCTGCAAGAATGATATTGGCAAAAATGGGGCCTTTTACAAACTGAAAATGACGTTCTTCATTCAGTATTTCAGCGCCCGTTATGTCGCTAGGCATAAGATCTGGTGTAAACTGGATGCGTTTAAAAGAAAGATCCAGTACATCAGAAATGGTTTTTACCAGTAATGTTTTGGCTAGTCCCGGCACCCCTACAAGCAGGCTGTGACCGTTGCATAAAATGGCTATGAGTAGTTTGTTTACCACATCATCCTGTCCCACAATTACCTTGCCTATTGCTTTTCTGAGTTGTTCAGTTTTAACCTTCAGGGCATCTGCCGCTTCAATATCTGTTTTAAATTCCTGCATTGTTTTTTTATTCTTTTACTATTAAACGTGGAAGTTCTATTATTTTGTGTAAACAAACAAATTCTTATTTAAAGTGGATATAACAATCAGTGAAGCGCAGCGCCGGGTAGACGAGTGGATTCGCACAGTTGGCGTGCGTTATTTCAGCGAGTTGACCAATCTGGGCATACTTATGGAAGAGGTGGGTGAACTCTCCCGAATCATGGTAAGGAAGTATGGAGAGCAATCTTTTAAGGATAGCGACAAGGAAAAGGATATGGCAGATGAAATGGCAGATGTGCTTTGGGTCCTCATGTGTCTGGCCAATCAAACCGGGGTTGACCTTACAACCGCATTGGAGAAAAATTTTGAAAAAAAGAATATCCGGGATGCGGATAGGCATAGAGACAATCTGAAGTTGCAGTAGGTTTTTGTACAAAAACGATATATTTTCAGATTGCCTGAGCCTCTGCTTTTATGGTTTGTATTTACGCTTTCAAATATAGCCGAAGAGTTTAATATGCACAGGGAAGCCATCAGCCGCCTGCTCAGAACAATGGAACAAAAGAATTTAATTAAGCTGGGAAGAAACAGTATAAAAATAATTTCCGGTTAGGGAACAAATGTTCCTGAAAATATATTTATGAATGCCCAATTTTACATAAAATCAAAAACTTATTTTATGAAAAAGAACATGGGCACAATTGACCGCATTCTCCGTATCCTCGTTGCAGCAGTAATCATAGTACTCTATTTCACAAAGACAATCAATGGCACACCAGCTATTGTACTATTGGCGCTTTCAGGAATTTTCATCCTCACCAGTTTCATTAGTTTCTGTCCGTTATACCTGCCATTCGGGTTGAATACAAGAGGCAAGAAAGACTAAATAAAATCATCATTTAGAGGACCATTGTCAGACCGGCAATGGTCCTTTTCATTTTAACAATTTATTTTTTAAAAATAATCCGTTTATCCAACAAATGTTCCAAACCGACTTACTCGCTTGTCTGACATTTGTGTAATAATAGCAAAAAGAGAAAATGGGTTTAAAGCTTTCAAAATATAAATTGGAGATAGCAGGTGTAATTTCAGGGGCAATTGCCGGATGGTGTTATTGGTATTTCGTGGGTTGTGCATCCGGCGCTTGCCTCATTACTTCAAGACCACTAAACAGTTCGGTCTATGGCGCTGTTTTGGGTATGCTGGTCTTCAGCATTTTCAAAAAGGATACTAAACAAAAATCAGAAACAATATGAATGACTTATCAGCACTCCTCAAAGAGGAACACACAGTGATCGTGGATGTAAGAACACCATCCGAATTTATGGGCGGGCATGTAGCGGGCAGTATCAATATCCCCCTCAATGAAGTCCCCATGCACATGGACGAATTCAGAAAGATGAAAACCATAGTACTATGTTGTGCTTCGGGCGGCAGAAGTATGCAGGCCAGTATGTACCTTAAACAAAATGGCATAGATTGCAGCGATGCCGGCTCATGGTTAAACGTAAACCACATTAAAAACAACTGAAATGATAGCAACAATTAAAAAACTATTGGGCATAGGCCCTAAGGCAGATCTGGGAGAAGTAATAGCCAGAGGTGGTGTAATAGTAGATGTAAGAACCACGGGCGAGTATGCCGGAGGCCATGTAAAAGGCTCATTGAATATTCCGCTTAATGCGCTGGGTAGCCAGATGCAGAAGCTAAAGAAGGACAAACCTGTAATTACCTGTTGTGCATCTGGTATGCGCAGCGGCTCTGCAAAATCAATGCTTCAGGCCAATGGATTTACAGAAGTGCATAATGGCGGAAGCTGGTACAATTTAAAGAAATTCGAAAAATGAATACATTAAAACAAAGGTTGCTCACAAACTGGGACCTGATGCGTATAGTGCGCCTGGGATTAGGAATAATGATGCTGGTTATGGGCATACAGGCAAAAGATTGGGCGCTCGGCTTATTCAGCACCTTTTTTCTTTACCAGGCTATTACCGGAACAGGGTGCTGCGGCAGCAGGGCATGCGATGCACCCATAAGCAGCAGTACGAAAAATAATTGGAAGGAATCTACACCTATTGAATACGAAGAAGTAAAATGAATACTATGCAAACAAAATCATTTTCAGATATAATACAAGACAATAAACCTGTACTGGTTGACTTTTCGGCTGAATGGTGCGGTCCTTGCAAAATGATGGCGCCCATCCTCAGGCAACTTAAGGATAGTATAGGTGATAAGGTAACTATTATCAAGATAGATGTGGACAGGAATTCAGAGCTTGCCGGAACTTATAATATTTCGGGAGTGCCAACACTTATCCTTTTTAAGAATGGGAAGCCACTTTGGAGACAGTCAGGAGTCGTGCCTGCAAACCATTTGAAAGGAATTATTGAGGAACATCTGGACAAATAAATTTTGATGAGTCCGAATCAAAATTACGCTACTCGCCAGTAAATGGTGAGGTATAAAAAACAACTAATGAAATATGTAATAGTAGGAGCTGTTGCAGGCGGAGCAAGCACAGCAGCAAGGTTGAGAAGACTGGATGAGCATGCCGAAGTCGTAATTTTCGAAAAGGGAGCCTATATATCCTATGCCAATTGTGGACTACCTTATTATATTGGGGAAGTAATCAAGGACAGAAACAAACTTTTTGTTCAAACCGCAACCGCATTCAATAAGCGATTCAACATAGATGTACGGGTAATGACAGAAGTCTTATCCATAAATCCGGCTAACAAAACCATATCTGCCAAAAATCAGGTAACAGGTGAAACTTACGATGAAACTTACGATAAACTCGTGCTTTCTCCGGGGGCCGAACCGCTCAGGCCACCATTGCCGGGTATTGCCAGCGAAGGGATATTTACATTACGCAATGTTACCGATACCGACTATATAAAGAGCTATGTACAAGACCGAAAGGCAGGCAAGGCTGTAATTATAGGTGGCGGATTCATTGGCCTTGAAATGGCTGAAAACCTGAAAGATATAGGCATGGATGTAACCATTATCGAAATGGGCAACCAGGTAATGGCTCCGGTCGACTACCCTATTGCCGCAATGGTTCAGCAACATTTGCGGGCTAAAGGTGTCAATTTACGCCTCAGTACCGCTGTAACAGGTTTTGAGCGCATTGATGGCAGGATCAAAGTGGCTATGAACAATGGCCAGACAGAAAATGCCGATGTGGTTATACTTTCAATAGGTGTCAGGCCAGATACTAAATTAGCTATAAATGCAGGATTAGAGATTGGTACTGCCAGAGGTATTAAGGTAAATGAGTTCATGCAAACATCCGATCCGGATATTTATGCGGTGGGTGATGCTATCGAGTTCAAAAACCCTATTACCGGCCAGTCTATGATTACCTACCTTGCCGGGCCGGCCAACAAGCAGGGCAGAATATGTGCCAATAACATTGTACTAGGTAATACCCATACCTACCACGGATCAATCAACACGGCTATCGTAAAGGTATTTGATATGACAGTTGGTACTGCCGGAACTGCATCCAAACATCTTACCGCAGCAGGCATCAAACATTTGGTTTCCACCACCCACAATGGTTCCCATGCCGGATATTTCCCTGGCTCACAGCAAATGACGATCCAGATCGCATTCGCACCTGAAGATGGAAGGCTTTTAAGCGCACAGGTTGCCGGTTATGACGGGGCCGATAAACGTTTGGATATCCTTTCTTCAGTCATCAAACGAAATGGCACAATCTACGACCTGGCAGAATTCGAACATGCCTATGCTCCCCCCTACTCTTCCGCCAAAGACCCGGTAAATATGGTAGGATTTGTAGCCGAAAATATCCTGCTGAAAAGGCTCAGTGTTTTTTACTGGAACGAAATGGATAAGGTATTACCTGGCGATCTGATGCTAGATGTGCGTACCAAAGAAGAATTTAACCAAGGTAATATTGAAGGTTCAATCAATATTCCGGTCGATGAATTGAGAAGCCGCCTGGGCGAAATCCCGACCGAAAAGAATATCTATATTTATTGCGAAGCAGGGCTGCGAGGTTATCTTGCACAAAGAACCCTCAAACAATCAGGTTATAATAATGTACTCAACTTATCCGGCGGTTATAAACTCTGGAAAAGCTGTACCACAGAAACTAATTTCAACAAATAACTTTTAAACATACCCAATGAGAAACTTATTGACAGTTGCCCTTTTGCTTTTTGCTGTAAACATGGGCTCATGCCAGAACTCCAGTGGTGGCCAGCAAACCAATGCAACCACCAGTGGAGCAGTAAAAGCTACCGTACCGGCCGATGAATTTGAGAAAAAACTTACCGGGTTTGGCGTACAGCTTATAGATGTAAGAACACCTGGTGAGTTCGCCGGCGGGCATTTGAATAATGCCTTGAACATCGACATTCACAGCAGCGATTTCGAACAGCAACTGGCCAAACTGGATAAAAGCAAACCTGTTTTGGTGTACTGCAAGGCAGGTGGCCGTAGTGCCTCAGCAGCCGATAAAATGCAGGAAATGGGCTTCACCACCATATACAACCTGGATGGCGGTATCATGAAGTGGGAAGCTGCCGGCAAGCCTCTTGCAGGCGCTGCGGCCAATACTGTTTATATAGGTATGACCATGGAAGCGTTTACCAAATTGGTTACCCAGAAGAACTTTGTGCTGGTTGACTACAATGCACACTGGTGTGCTCCATGCAAAAAAATGCTGCCAGTACTGGAAGCCCTGGCCGATAAAAAGAAGGACAAACTGACCATGGTGAAGATAGATGCCGATGAGAACAAAAGCCTCCTGCAACTGAAAAATATTACCGGCATCCCATATCTCGAATTATACAACGAAGGCAAACTGGTATGGAAACATGAAGGTTTTATTGAAGAAGCTGATTTGCTTAAAGAGACAAAACTATAATTCCGGGCATTTCCGCCGCTGTTGGTGTTCCCCTATGATGAAATTTGCAGGGGTAAGCTAAAAAGTGCTTGTAATGAAGGTAATAACTACATAAAAAAAAATGTAAATGCACAAAAAAGCAGTTTTGTTCTACTCACACAACGGGAATTAATGCAATCCACAGGGGGTATTTTTCCCGGTGGCAGAGGGGGTGTATTTCCCGGTATCTGGTAATACCTACCCGGTGCGGCAGCGTGAATTATTTAATGAAGATGTTATCCCGGGCTTTCTTAAAAATACAAATGCAGAGGGCCTGATTTAAAGTATTTAATATAAAATACCGATTTCATCAGATATTCAGCTAACTTGTATTGCACTACAGCATGATGTTGGTCATTCGGGGCTACAGCCTGCTGCATTACTTTCGTAATAGTAAATAACTACAGCATGGAAAAGAAGAATATTGATCAGTTTAAGGGCTACCCTCACTACCCTGCCAATGAAGATATAACCAGGGCAGGCAACAACAACGGAAAGGAAAGCCTGGATGGCGATAACAAGCCGCAACCTCCATTCAACGACACACTGGACCCAAGAGATAAAGAAGTATCTATAGTTACCGGTACCGATGCCGACCTTACCCCGGAAGACCTGTGGATACTGGAAAGCAGCGGCCAGAATATGAATACTGAAGACGGCCGGAACCTGATCGGCAGTTCGCTGGACAATACCGACAACGATGGCGATCCGCTTAATGAGGACGGCAGCATTCTGGACGATGTATCAGGCGCAGACCTTGATGTGCCGGGAAGTTCGGCTGATGACGAGGATGAAAAAACAGGTGAGGAAGACGAAGAAAACAACTACTACAGTCTGGGTGGCGATCTGCACGAATCGCAGGAAGAAAGTAAGGGTCAATAGACTGGTTTATTCTACACTCAGCGCCGAAAACATTTGCGCATAATTACGGCTATCACGCCACCGTTTTTAGCACCCGTTACCGATGATTGCCGGGACAGGTCTATCTTGTTTGGGGCACGCATTATGGCTGCTATATCGGCTTTCAGCTTCACTTTTCCTGCTTTATTGTGTTGGCAGGGAGTCTTGAATTTCAATGTTATTGTGCGCATATTATTACAGGGAGCCCTGTACCCTCCTATATGAAATTCAAACACTTTGCCGGGCGAGGAAGACTCGGGCGATGCCTTCCAGCTTCAGAAATATATAGCCCGTATTCCTCGCCCGGAACATGGCAATTACGGGGTCGGGGGCACCCGATTGTGCATCGCTGCAGTTATGCCCGCTATCTGCACCCAGCAGAAATTCCATGCCTGTATATTCGCCATCTGGTATATTGGTTAGCACAATGCTTATTGAAGATTGAACTAATTTTCAGACAACTTTATACCGGATACATTAATCCGGCGCTATCTTTACTTTAATAAGTTTTTATGGAGAACTTCGGCTTATCTAAAATAGACATATCGCAGATCGTTACAGTAACATTTACCTTGTTTGCTGTTATAGATGTACTTGGCTCACTGCCGATAATTATTTCTATCAAGAAAAAGGTGGGCGATATCAATGCATGGCAGGCCACCCTGGTTTCGGGAGGGTTAATGCTTTTGTTCTTCTTTATAGGCGAGAAGATGCTTGAATTCATGGGTCTGGATATCAAGTCATTTGCGATAGCCGGATCTATTGTAATCTTCATCCTCGGCCTTGAAATGATACTGGGTCTGGAGTTTTTCAAACCCGATCAGGATGCAGCCAGAACCAGCACACTTGTACCGGTTGCATTTCCTCTTATAGCCGGCTCGGGAACACTCACAACAGTAATGTCGCTGAAGGCTGCCTACCAGCAGTACAATATACTTATTGCTATTCTCATCAACCTCATCATTATCTACATTACATTGAGGTCAGTCAATTTCCTTGAGCGCATACTGGGACCATCCGGAATTGCTGTTATCCGCAAGTTTTTTGGGGTTATCCTCCTTGCCATCGCCGTTAAGATATTCAGGAACAATATTGGTGTTTTGAAGTAGTGTTTTGCCAAAAAAGGCGCACTTCTTTAATTATACTTTTTGCAATTTGCCTGCCATAAGTCTATCCATGGCCATCATGCTAATAGTAACGCCTTGAGCAAACAACTTAAAATTATAATATACCTTCATTTTTTCTTCAGGCTGTACGTATATTTTTTTATGTTTAAACAGCTTTCCATTTGATTTCAGGTCATAAAAATAATCGCCTGCAGGTAGTTGTTGCACATAAAAAATACCATAGTTATCAGTTGTTGCTTCAATTATATTGCCAGCCCGGTAAATCCTGAATTTCGAAAAAGCTACAGGCTCATTATGCTCATCTACAACCTTACCAGTCAGTGAGGTAATTTGGGCTGATAAATAGGTGCAGGAAAAAAGGCAAAAAACAAATAAAGCAAAAATCACAATACGTTTCATGGAAAATTTTTGCAAAGGTAAAATGAAATAATTTCATCAACAACTTAATAGAGTGCATTATTGTCTCCTTATCCTTCATTGACTTAATTTGAGTTGGCGTAATTAATAGCTAATTTTACAACAACATGAAGCACCCGGATAAAGTATATCAACCACTGTTTTTAGCCTGCCTGTTGTCTTTGTTTGCCTGCAATAATGATCAAACAACTACTACCCCACCCGTTCAAGCCAATGATTCAAATTCTATAAACATTCCCAGAATACTTAACTATGATATTGTGCATGAATACCCGCACGATCCCGAAGCATTTACCGAAGGGCTTGAGTATAAAGATGGTTTTCTTTACGAAAGCATAGGTCGGTATGGTCATTCAGATATCCGGAAGGTAAATCTGGAAACCGGAAATATTGTGGCGCAAACAAAACTGGATTCGAAGTGTTTTGGAGAGGGGCTCACTTTACTCAATGGTAAATTATACCAAATAACCTATAGGGAGGGCCGCGGCTTTATATATGATCCTGCAACACTTAAGCAAACCGGTAAATTCATTTTTAATGCCGCTGAAGGTTGGGGAATGACCAATAATGGCAGCAATCTGATATATGACGATGGAACCAATGTACTACATTTTCTTGATCCGGTTACATTTAAAGAGACCCGTCAACTTTCTGTTACCGATGAACATGGTCCGGTAAAAGAGATCAATGAACCTGAAATGATCAATGGGTATATTTATGCCAACCAATGGAGAACAGAATTAATCCTTAAAATAGATACGCTTACCGGTCGTGTTGTAGCCCGTGCCGATCTTGGCAGCCTCAGGCAAAGATTAGGTATAGCGCCAGTTTCGGGCAACGCTAAAGGTCCGGATGTACTGAATGGTATAGCTTACGACCATGCCAAAAACAGGATATTTATTACCGGTAAGAACTGGCCAAAACTGGTTGAAATAAAATTGGATAACTGATCTTCAATACTCCTAGTCCCACCGGGTTTTTATAGTACAAGAGCTAGCTGAAAACTATTCTCAGGAATATTATAATTGGATCTCCATATATACTCTTTGATCAAGTCATGTAGCTTCAATGGCACAACCAATTCCAACATCAAGACGTTGAGTACGCTTAACGTACTGGCATTCTTTCTCTTGTTGCATACGATACTTTATTTTGTGTATCGCTATTTCAGGACCAGACATTAACCATAAATAAAAAATCCTCCGAACGAAATCGGAGGATTTTTTATTAGAATTCTATTATGTAAAGCTATCTTATTAACGTGACGGTACCTTTGTAAGTCAGGTTTTGTCCACCTGGCGCTGCTATAATTACCTGATAGAAATAAACTCCCATATCCTGAGGTACTCCGTGGTATGTACCATCCCAACCAACTTCTTTGCTGTTTGAGTAGAATACATCTTCACCCCATCTGTTATAAACTCTTGCTTCAACAAGTTTACCAAAACGCATACCAACAGGATGCCAAACGTCATTCAAACCATCATTATTTGGAGAGAATGCTGATGGAATATCACCTGGCATAGAAGAATCGACATATATGGTTACAGATGCGGAGTCAAGACAACCGTTACCATCTAATCCATACACAGTATAAGTAGTTGTTACTGTAGGCGTAGCAATTGGATTACTAATGTTTGGATTACTAAGACTTCCGTCATTAGGTACCCAGTTGTAGTAAACCTCGTTAGAAGCATTCAAATAAACTGTACCACCTAAGCTTATTGTAGCCGATGCGGTAACATCTGTTAATGCTGCACCCATAACGGCATCTACCTTCACAGTATCTATTACTGCACATCCAAATGTTCCGCCTGGACCTGGCACACCAGGATAAGTGATAGTCAATGTATCAACAAACAATCCTAGTCCTGATAATGTAGGATTCTGAATTGAAGTATCACTCAGATTAGGCGTATTCTGTGTCCATACAAACTGAGGAACGAATGGGAATTCAGAAAGTGTAGGACAAGGGCTGAATACATTAGTCATTGGTAATGGCATACTGATACACAATGTAGTATCGGTAAATGAGCTAACATTTAATTTAATTACATTCACCCAATGTGAAGATGATGAGGTACAACCAATTGAGTCGGTAACTGTAAGAGTTGCATCAAACCTGCCACAGGCATCATAAGTATAATTTGGTTCCCTTACTGTATCAGTAACTCCATTACCAAAATCCCACGCAAAAGCAATGAACGTCATTGTATCTGCCGGATTAGCTGGAGGAATAGCTGGATCTGTAATACTGGTTGTTGATGTATTTACAAATGTGATAGGTAAACCGAGACAGAATGTATCAGGAGTTGGCCAGAAATTAGCCAATACGCTGTGTCTTGTATCCACCAGAGTATCGAAGGATGCAGAGCAATGAGCATTAGTAGTAGATAATCTCACATCATATATTGTAGTAGTTGTAGCCGGATAAACATGCATAGCCTCCCTTCCAATTATTGTATCTCCATTATTATCTGTCCAGATATATGTACTGGCATTATAAGTATTATCGAAGAACAATACTGTATCGTAACTACAACCATGGTGAATAGCAAAGAAGAAATGAGGAACAGGTGCGAGATAAACATCTACACTGCTTGTACGATGACATCCCCATATTGTTGTACCCGTTACTACATAAGTACCTTGTAATGATGAATCAAAAGGCGCCACAAATGAATCCTGCAATTGTGAAGTGTAGCCACCAGGACCTGTCCATGAGAATGATTCACCGATTGAATCAAGATTACAAGTCAGGAACAGTGTATCTGCAAATGCTCCGCAAGGCGCAATACTGCTGGCAGGAGTAACTACAGGAAGCGGATGAATTGTTACGTAAGCGTAATCAGTATCAGCGACACCACCTATTGTACGTACTACATGGTATAATCCGCTATCAGCAAGTGTACAAGGGAAAATTATAGGATCATGAAGGTAACTTGTAAATCCACCAGGACCATACCAGAAATAGGTAGCGCCAAGTGAATCCCCTAGCATACCTAAAGTAAGTGCATCACCTTCGCAAGGGCTATTTGCCCATGCAAAATGGCAGGAATGCACAGTGAAAACAAATTGTCTGTTGGCACAATCTTTCATACCGGTAAGACTGTCTGTACCTGAAACGGTATAGGTAATATTACCAGGAACTGCATTTAGTTTAACATAAACATGTGCACCTGTAGTGCTTGACAGCCCTGTAGAAGGAGTCCATGTCCAGCTTCCCCATGTCCAGTCTTTATCTTCACCATACAGAATGTCAATAGGTAATGAATCAATGCCTGGATAAGCGCATGCATTTAATGTATCAGGGTAGGAAGTAATAGTAGTACCGCCTATAGTAAGTACAGGATCTGGCAATGCACTATCAATGCCATTGTCTCCATTGAATATATAAGCATAGGATACAGCAGTACTATCATTAGGGCCAATTGTACCTATATTCCAAACAATACCATAACCAACGTCATTTGTGTAGGTTCCGGAATAAGTATAACCCGAAGCGCCACCAGTTTGATTGTAAAGGTCACTAAGATTGGTAATAGGTGTAAGTCCCCATTGGCAAACAAAACATTTTGCGCGACAATCTTTTGTACCTAAGGCCATATAGGTAAACAAACCTAACGGACCAGTAGCAGATACCTGTACCCTGTGGTCAGCATCATTTTGGTGTACAATAGTATTAGTTGTCATGAAACTTCCACCTGGCCAGCTTTCATCATTATCCGGATCACAAGTCCTTTCATAAAAAACATTAAGAATCGGCGCACCAGTAGTATTCTTTAATTTGGTTGTAACAACCACCCATGAAGCTTGCGTATCTACTCTTGTCTCCTGTGTAATTGCCAGAGTACCACCTGCGGCAGTTCCAGTCCAGTTGCCAATAGCACGGCCACCAACATTGGTATAGGTTGTAGTCGCTCCGGTTAAAGTACCTGTACCAGGGAAACCACCAGCCTGAAATGCTATATTATACAGACCATTCACTTGCAGACTCCAACCTTCAGTTGGGAAACCAGGTAATGTGTAATCACCCATAAAAGGCGGAGCACCTACAGCCCATCCATCATGGCCATAATCATATACTTCTGCAATACCGGTACCCCAACCTGGATGGGGGTGATACCCGGCAGGAGAGGTGCTTGTACCAAAAGCGCCATTAACAATTTCTCCAATCTCCAGATAACGGCCTTGCATAAAGATACTGGTCCCTACCATTTGCGCATTACTATGGATAGAAAGTAACACAATCAGGGCTGCAAGAAGTTGTAAACGAGTACGCATAATATTCAGGTTTTAAAACTAAGGTTAAATATACATGAACTTTTAGCAATAATGAAATTTCAAAAAGACATTTGTAAAAAAAGAGATTTTAAAAGCATGAATGGCCTAAAAAAACCTTCTTACCTAAATAGACAATCAAAATATGGTAAAGGTTGGTAAATATCATTACATATTTTAAAAACAAATGCGAATATATCGTAGAATCGCAGTTAATATAATTTGCAGTTAATTTTTTCAGATTTAACCGGTACATTTCTTGACATATACAACTATTCTCCTGTTCAATATCGTATACTTCATGAGTTTGCTCTTCAAAAAAAATCAAAAGGTTGGAAATTATCCCAAATATTAAATGTCCGGTTTCACAAAATCAGCAGTTCACCCATCCTCAATTCAAAATTGGTGATTTTGATAGCCCTAATTAAACATGCTGAATAATAGCATGTATTTATAATAATGAAATGTAATATTTATGAGAGAATAAATAAAATCATCAATATAAAAAGCCGGCCACGCATAATTTAGCGTAGCCGGCATTGCAAATAGTAATACTTATTTTTTTACAAAAGTCCGGGTAATTCCACCTTCAGCACCTTTTAAACTAATATAATATACTCCTGGTATCAAAGATTTAATATCAACATTGGTATTACCTGAATTCAGGTTCTGGGTAGAAAGAATTTGCCCTAAATTATTAGATAATGTGCAGGAATAATATTTTGCTATATCAACATGAAGAATCAATTGGTCACTTGCAGGATTAGGATATATCTCAGGAGAAACTTCCATAATCAGTTTTGAATTTTCCAGGGTGAGTGCAAACCATTAATAATCCAGTGCTACTATGAGCAAGCCCCCCATGTTTGACCCGTAGAATTTCTGGAGGACGGCCATAAATCCAACTTTAACAACATGTTTACTATATAAAATTGGAAAATAAAACCATTGATCTTACCTTTGCGTCAAAATCAACCCTAAACGCCAACTTATTAAACCATGAAGAAGTTGCAATTCCAAAATATTTGAAACAAATTAACTTTGGAATTGCTAAAAACAACAGTAATCAATCACCTCAGCGCCTTCATTTTCGCAAAAAAACATATAAACAACTGAAAATGAACTATTTGCAATTTTAAAAACTTCCGATTTCCGGAAACTTCCGGAAGCAAACCAGAAGTTTTTCACCCAAAACCAGAAGCAAAACCAGAAGCATCCGG
>CAIUZK010000080.1 GCA_903903635.1 uncultured Bacteroidota bacterium | reverse complement strand
TTTATCGTACTTTGTAATCACACAATAGCATATTGGTTATACAAATATATGCATTGTTTTTGTAATTTTGTAGGAATTATTTTGAAAGTCTCACTAAGTGACGAAGTAAGCAGATTTTACGCCTCATAAAACATGCCTTCGCTAAAGCTATGGCAGTTAATAACATGCCTTCGCTAAAGCTATGGCAGTTAATAAAAGAAATATTACTTCGTAATATGGTTGGAGTTATTTCATTAACGTTCTTAAGAGTTCGGTAGCTTTTTCGAATTTTTGTAAAAACCTTAGTTTGATATTTATTTGAGGTTTTTGACATTAGAAAACTTCCGGTTTGCTTCATAACACTTCTGGTTTTGCTTCCGGTTGCTTCTGGTTTTACTTCTGTTTTTGGGGCAAAAACTTCTGGTTTGCTTCCGGAAGTTTCCGGAAATCGGAAGTTTTTAAAATTGCAACTTATTGGTTTTTAGTGTTTTACGTATTTTTAGCGAAATTTGCGGGGCTTCTGTTTATTATACAATTATTGATTTATCGAAAAACAAAGTTATTGACCGTCCTGAAATAGGTATGCACCTTGGTTAGATAATCCTGATTTTTGTTTACTGCATCGAGAATGTTCCTGAACTAATGAATACTTTTTAAAAAAAACCGGTTTCGGGCATAACCTATCATGCAAAGCTGCTTTGGCTGTAAAGTTCGCATAGGTATTGGGATTTGGGAAAAGAAATTTTTATGACAGTACGTTTTTCGTACTATGATGTACCGTATACGGTCTATCATAGATTTTTTTTCTGGGCTAAATGGCTGAGGATTAGCGAGGTATACGTTATTATTACCTTGTGATTTTTGCAAGTGTCGAAATAGTTGTTTTTTGTAATGGAATTTGAGCGATATGATCGTAAAAACTAATGGATGGTATACTCTATCTGCGCTAATCTGGAAATTGGTTACCACCTGAGATGGAACCTTACTTTTGTGACTTGATAACCGGAGGCTCACGCACAGGCGGGCACTGCAATTGTGAGACGATGCCTGAGACAGTGGGGAGCAAAAAATGCAGTTGTGGGTAGCATCAGGCTGTTTGCATTTGAAGGCCCATTCGGCTTTCGCTCATGGCAGGCTATTGAGATGGAATTTAATTGGCACTTCCAGATTCCCTGAGGAAAATCTGGAAGAACATTTCGTTTTTTATATTTTAAAGAGAACACCCGGAACAACGGGTAATTATTTCATCTACGTTCCTTAACTTTGTTATATGAGAATGGTTACATTTAAGCTACCTGAAACATTTGATATGAATGATCAGGAGATAGCCATGTCGCTGGCGGCTAAGCTATATGAAGATGGAAAACTTTCATTTGGACAGGCAGCGGAACTGGTGGGGCTAACTAAAAGAACTTTTATGGAATTGCTTGGTAAATATGGGGTTTCGGTATTTAATTATCCTGCTTCCGAATTATCAAATGATGTAGGGAATGCCTGATATTATAATTTCAGATGCATAAATTAGCACCTATACTTTAATAGATGGGTAGTTACGCCTGTGTTTCTTTGCATTCCCAGACTTAAGACTCGCTCCTTATTATTTAGCTTCATATCTAGTCCTATAAACAAATAACAAGTGGTTTAATTTTTGTGGCTTTATGTACAGATTATTAATTTTCATTTCTTTTTTGCAACCAGGATATTCGTAATTTAAATAATAGCTAACAGCTTTTCCCTGAACACTTATTACTTCTTCATTAGTTATATCAGCCCATGATGTAAATACCCCATCCGTATCAATACCTTCATCACTAACGGTAAGCTGTGCATCACTATCTAATGTATTATAATATAGTATAATTAGAGCGACTATTGGCACAATAGTAAATACGACTTTATATGCCGCGAAATCATGAATCAAGCTATAAGTGCCCAAAATAAAAATACCTAAAAGAAAAAAGTATATGCCTTGTTGGTATATTTTTCGAAAATAAATAATTGTTTGGTGAGGTATTTCAGCATCATCAAGCAATTTGTAAGGTTCTTTTAACCGCTGTTCAATTTCTTTGTATGTTTCAGGATATTTTTCGGCCACATGATCAAGGTTCACAACGTTACTAATTAAATTAGCAATAGCAGCAGCCTTCTCCAACTCAAGTGCGTTATCTACTTTCATGAATGCCCA
The DNA here is from genome assembly GCA_903903635.1 of uncultured Bacteroidota bacterium. GTDB lineage: Bacteria > Bacteroidota > Bacteroidia > Chitinophagales > Chitinophagaceae > Nemorincola. The sequence continues at coordinate 7,231 of CAIUZK010000080.1, read as the reverse complement.
AACTTGCCATTTGATCATAGCTGACTTCCAGTAAATCAAGACAAGTAAGATAATCAATATCAAGCTGGCAATAAAAGTTATCATTATAACATAATCAGGCACATTACACCTTGTAACAATATTTAAAATAAAAATAAATAACGGAACTGGCAGAATTACCACCGGCAAAATAATTAACCTTCCTCTTTGCAAAGCTTGGGTAATAGATATCTTATCGTTCATTCTTTTTATATGCCATAAATCTAATTATTATCTCCAAAACCTCCTCATAAAATCTCAAATTTTTCCTTTGCAATATTTGTGTCCGTAGACACATCCCAAAAATTTATTTAAATTTACTAATTTTGTTTGAGAAAATTATTAAATGAATACTATAACCGTTGAACTGATCAATAGTAAGGCCATGCAATTACTACAGGATCTGGAAGCGATGCATATTATCCGGCTGCACGGACCAGCAGTTACTCCCAAAATTAAACTATCAGACAAATACAGAGGTATTCTTTCTAAGGAAGATGGAATAGATCTGAATAAACACACTGATCAAATGCGGAGTGAATAGAACAATATCTGATTGATACAAGCGTTGCAATTGTGAGACGATGCCTGAGACAGTGGGGAGCAAAAAATGCAGTTGTGGGTAGCATCAGGCTGTTTGCGTTTGAAGGCCATCTGAGATGGAATTTTATTGGCACTTCCAGATTCCCTGCGGAAAATCTTGAAGAACATTTCGTTTTTTATATTTTAAAGAGAACACCCGGAATAACGGGGAGAGCGATGAAGAGCATGTACTATCAATGCAATTGCTGATTACGAAAACAGACATTTTGTAATATAGACAGCAGTCCAAAGTACTACAATAAACACCGGACGGGACAGCATATATGATCGTAAAAAATAATGGATGGTATACTCTATCTGCGCTAATCTGGAAATTGGTGACCACCTGAGCTGGAACCTTGCTTTTGTGACTTGATAACCGGCGGAGGCTCACGCACAGGCGGTCGCTGCAATTGTGGGACGATGCCTGAGACAGTGGGGAGCAAAAAATGCAGTTGTGGGTAGCATCAGGCTGTTTGCGTTTGAAGGCCATCCGAGATGGAATTTTATTGGCACTTCCAGATTCCCTGCGGAAAATCTGGAAGAACATTTCGTTTTTTATATTTTAAAGAGAACACCCTGAATAACGGGGAGATTTAATATATTTATACATGAAATTCGCATTCATTATTTTGATTGTATTTTACTTTAATAGTTTTTGTTACAGCCAAGACTTTAGAATAGGAAGGAATTTTGTCATTGCTATTAACAACGAACTTGCTGTTAATATTAATGGGTCAGTTCGTTTTAGAATAAAGGAATTGAACGGTAAGGAAAAAATAATGGATGGTGGCTATATGCCCGGGGAACTTTATTTATCTAATAAAGAGGATTATTTAAATTTTATTTCTGATTCACTTTCCGGAATCACATTAGAATTCGACAACTATGTATATAAGAAAAATAAAATGTATATTTCCAATTACAGTGTAAATATTAGTCGTTATTGGCTGGAGTATGATTATATTATTTTATATATTTATAACAGAAGCAAAAATAATAAAACTAATAAATACAGTTTTGCGTGGAGTTTTCCATCCTATTCGATACCCTCTAAAAATTAGTGCTACCTGCCAAAAAACATGTTATTTTTGAATGCAAATAACTGCTCACCTTTTCGATTTCATATAATATTTATTACACATATACTTATACCGCTAAATTTAAGCGGTTAAATATAGTATAAACACCCTCAAAAATTCCCCCACCCCAATACGAAAAAAACTCACTACCTTTGCACCTATTTTTTAATAAGATTGGGTTAGTATTTGTGACACTCACAAACTTATAACTCAATTCTTACTATATATGTTTAAAAAATGAGTAAATACCAGGAATATAAAGGGTTGAATATGCCTTCTATTGAGCAGCAATTTCTTGCCCGGTGGAAGAAGGACCGTTGCTTTGAACAGAGTGTAGCGCTGCGCGAGGGTGCGGAGCCGTTTGTGTTTTATGAAGGGCCACCCAGCGCCAATGGTATGCCGGGAATACACCATGTCATTTCGCGTACATTGAAAGATCTTGTTTGCCGCTACAAAACCATGCAGGGATACCAGGTAACACGTAAAGCAGGTTGGGATACTCACGGTTTGCCGGTGGAACTGGGTGTGGAGAAAGAATTGGGAATTACCAAGGAAGATATAGGCAAAAAAATAAGCGTAGAAGATTATAATAAGAAATGCCGTGAGGTGGTAATGCGGTATAAGGACAAATGGGAGGAAATAACCGAGAAAATGGGTTATTGGGTGGATATGACCGACCCATACATCACCTTTGACAATAAGTACATTGAAACTTTGTGGTGGGCGCTGAAGCAATTATATAAAAAAGATCTGCTTTATAAAAGTGTGAGTATTCAGCCTTACTCGCCGGCGGCAGGTACCGGATTGAGCAGCCATGAACTGAATCAGCCCGGCACCTATAAGGATGTTAAGGATACAACAGTAGTGGCAATGTTCACGCTATCGCGAGGAACAAGAGCGGAAGAGCGGGGAGCGGAGAGCGGAAGTGCAAGCACGAGAGCGGGAGAGCGGGGAGCGAAGAGCGGAAGTGCAAGCACGAGAGCGGGAGAGCGGGGTGTGGAGAGCGGAAGTGCAAGCACGAGAGCGGGAGAGCGGGGAGCGGAGCGCGTTGTGTCAATGAATCCTTTGCAGACGAAATTATTTGAAACTGCGAGGAATGCATGGGAGCCGTTTGTGAATCTGCCGATTGGGGGTGGATTGGTGGAGGCTGAAAAAGCGGCAAGTGTTTATTTTATGGCATGGACCACTACCCCATGGACATTACCCAGCAACTGCGGACTTACGGTTGGGCCAAATATTGATTATGTATTGGTGCAGACTTACAATCCGTACACCCACCAGCCTGCCAATGTGATACTGGCCAAAAACCTGGTGAATAAATACTTCAAACAAGAGGCACAAGAGTCTGATTTTACCATATATACTGCTGAAAGTAAATTGCTGCCCTGGAAGATATTGGGCGAATATAAAGGTAGTGAACTGGAAGGACTGAGATATGACCAGTTGTTGCCATTTGATGGAAATACCCGTGAAATTACAGGTGGAGACCCATGGCGGGTTATAACCGGCGATTTTGTGACTACCGAGGATGGAACAGGTATCGTTCATACTGCCCCTGCATTTGGAGCAGATGACTACCGTGTTGGAAAAAAACACAATATCGGCATCCTCACTATGGTCGACAAGGAGGGTAAATTTGGCGATTATACCGGTGAGTTCAGCGGCCGATATGTTAAAAATTACAAAAACGACACAGATTACAAAGATGTAGATGTGGACATTGCCGTGAAGCTAAAACTGAGCGGTCTTGCATTTAAAGTTGAGAAATACGAACATACCTATCCGCACTGCTGGCGTACAGACAAGCCGATCATATATTATCCTTTGGATGCATGGTTTATCAGGACTACTGCTGTAAAGGACAGGATGATAGAACTGAATAAGACCATTAACTGGAAACCTAAGGCTACCGGAGAAGGTCGTTTCGGGAACTGGCTGGAGAATATGGTGGACTGGAATCTGAGCCGTAGCCGTTTTTGGGGCACACCACTTCCTGTTTGGGTAAGTGATGATGGATCAATGAAATGCATAGGCAGTATTGAAGAATTACTTCAGGAGGCACACCAGGCAAATAATGTGCTGGGACTTAACCAGTTGCTGGAAGGAGATCTCGATCTGCATAAACCATATGTAGATCAAATCATACTTGTATCGGACAGCGGGCAGCCTATGAGAAGGGAGCCTGACCTGATAGATGTATGGTTCGACAGCGGTGCAATGCCGTATGCACAATTACATTATCCGTTTGAAAACCATCCTGAAAAAGATATTAAGAAAAATTTCCCTGCCGATTTCATAGCAGAGGGAGTGGATCAGACAAGGGGATGGTTTTATACACTACATGCTTTGGGTGTAATGCTGTTTGACAGTGTGGCTTATAAAACCGTAGTGAGCAATGGCCTGGTGCTGGACAAGAACGGGAATAAGATGAGCAAACGCATAGGCAATGTGGTTGACCCGTTTGAAACAATTGATAAATATAGCGCTGATGCTACACGTTGGTACCTGATCACAAATGCTTCTCCATGGGATAGCTTAAAATTTGATCCTGAAGGCATTAAGGAGGTTCAGCGGAAGTATTTTGGAACACTATATAATACCTATCAGTTCTTTGCTTTGTATGCAAATGTTGACAACTTTACATTCAAAGAAACTTATATACCGGTAAAAGATCGACCAGAGATAGATCGTTGGATATTATCCTCTTTACATACATTAATTAAGAATGTAACTGCGAATTTTGACGAGTATGAACCTACCCAGGCAGGAAGAGCAATGGAGTTTTTCCTGGACGAACAATTGAGTAACTGGTATGTACGTCTTTGCCGCCGCCGGTTCTGGAAGGGCGAATATGAACATGATAAAATATGCGCATATCAAACACTGTATGAGTGCCTTGAAACACTTACTTTGTTAATGGCGCCGATTGCACCATTTTTTGCTGATTGGCTGTATAATAATCTCGACAATGTAACCGGCAGAGGGAAAACAGGTTCGGTGCATCTGGCGGATTACCCATTAGCGGATAATAGTTGTATTGATGTTGATCTGGAAGAGCGCATGCAACTGGCACAGGATGTATCCTCCCTTGTTTTATCAATAAGGAAGAAAGTAAATATAAAGGTCAGGCAGCCATTGTCCCGGATATTGATTCCCGTAATGGACGACCATACCAAGGCACAGATAAGCAACATTGAAGGACTGATAAAGAATGAGGTCAATATCAAATCGATAGAATATCTTACTGAAACAGAAGGGTTTATTAAGAAGAAAGTAAAGCCAAACTTCAAGACACTTGGTGCCAAAATGGGCGCTAAAATGAAGCAGGTAGCCAATGCCATTACCCAGATGAGCCAACAGGAAATAGCCCTTATTGAAAAACAAAAGAGCATTATTTTAAATGTAAATTCAGAGGATATTGAGATTCGCATAGAAGATGTAGATATTATTGCTGAGGATATACCCGGCTGGTCGGTTGCCAATAAAGACAATCTGACAGTTGCTTTAGATATTACAGTAACACCCGAATTGCAGGAAGAAGGGAATGCGAGAGAGTTGGTTAATAAGATTCAGAAGATAAGAAAAGAGAGCGGTTTTGAGGTAACAGACCGTATAATTGTTAATATTCAGGATTATGAGCCATTGAATAGTGCAATAATTAATTTTTCTGACTATATTTGCGCGGAAATTTTGGCTGACGCATTGAAAATTGTGCCAGAAGTGATAAATGGTGAAAAAATTGAAGTGAATGATGTAATGCTCAACATAATTATACACAAAATATCATAATATCATGGCCACAAAAAACAACAAGGCAGCCAAGCCATCAAAAAGCGCAAAACCAGTTATCGGTTCGAAAAAAACTGCTGTTGTAACCAAAGTTGTGGCCAATAAAAAACCAGAAGTGAAAGCTCCTGCACAAAAAAACAAGATACCGGTAAAAAAGGCATCTGTTGCAAAAGAGACAAATAAAAAAGTGCCGGCAAAGAAAACTGCTGCAAAACCAGAATTGAAAAAGGTAGTTGCTAAAAAAGCAGACATTAATAGTAAAAAAGATAAAACAAATACGCAAAAGATAGTGAATAAGAAAAATAGCCAGCCAGTAGCACCAGCAAAAAAAGCAATACCTGTTAAAAAAACTGCACATACTGAAAAAGCTGCGCCAGCCAAAAAGGCGGCACCAGCTCCAACAAAAAAGATTGTAGCAAAACCTGCTGCAAAGCCTGTAGCTAAGCCCGTAGCTAAGGCTCCGGCCAAACCAGCAGCCAAACCTGTAGCTAAAGCACCAGCTAAACCAGCGCCCAAAGCACCAGCCAAGCCAGCGCCAAAAGCGCCTGCAAAACCAGTAGCCAAGGCCGCACCGGTGAAAGAAGCGCCCGCCCCTAAAAAGGCAGCGGCTCCGGTGGCAAAACCTACGGAGAAAAAAGCATCGGTAAAGAAAAAGCTGACCGTAACCCAGATGCCTGTAAAGGTTAATCCGGCGACACCAAGGCCAATGGCAACACCAGCAACAAGGTCAATAGATAAGAAGCCAACAATTGTGATTGCTCACAGGAAGATGGAAAACAAGTCGAAACTACCTAAGGAGGTAGAAAACACTATGGTAACCTATCAGCCTGAAACTTACCGTTCGATTCTTGACGAACCAGCCCAGACCCAGGGACCTGTTTACAGATATAGTGATGAAGACTTATTGGAGTTCAGAGACATTATTACCAACCGTCTTGAAGCTGCCCGCAAGGAATTGAATTATCTGCAGGGGTTGATTACCCGCAAGGATGAAGCAGGAACTGAAGATACAGAGAACCGCTATATGAATATGGAAGACGGCAGCGGTGCAATGGAGCGGGAGCAACTGGCACAATTGGCCAGCCGTCAGATTCAGTTTATGAGCCACCTGGAGAAAGCACTTGTACGTATAGAAAATAAGACATACGGCATTTGCAGGATTACCGGCAAACTCATTGATAAAGCGCGCCTTCGTGCAGTGCCACATGCCACTCTTAGTATTGAAGCTAAGAAGCTGATGGCTACAAAGCAGAATTAATACCCAGCCCTGAACCCCTCCCGATGAAAATCGGGACCTTGTTCCGGGGACCAGGCATTGGGCTTTGGGACGTTGTTTCCAGCCGTTGTTAGTAATTGGGCACAGTGGTTTTAGATTTTGATACCAGGCCACTTTAATCGAGATAAATAAAAAAAATGTCCTCTCTCGGGAGGCATTTTTTATTTTATGAAACCAGTATAATTTTCGAAAATCTAACTGTTAAGAAAAGAAAACCTAAAACACCTATAAAGCTAAAAATGAGCGACTACGAAACCTTAGATTATTGATATAGTGGTTGCGCATTCGGAAATTAGGAGAAATAATAAATGCCCCACAGTAGCAGGGCATTTAATGATATAATTCAATAAAATAAGAATAACAAGTGCTTCTGACTAAGGAACGAAGAAAATAACTCCCACCATCTTAGTGAGACTTTCAAAATAATTCCTACAAAATTACAAAAACAATGCATATATTTGTATAACCAATATGCTATTGTGTG
>CAIUZK010000079.1 GCA_903903635.1 uncultured Bacteroidota bacterium | reverse complement strand
TAATATTTTAGTAGTCCTTTAAATATAGCGGTAACGGGATACATTGGAGGGGACAGCCGGGTCGCCAGACCAGGAACACTTACCGGCTGCAGGTCATTTTTTTACTCAAAAAAATGATCCTGATAAAAAAATGACAGCCCCCAATGGGCACTGGCCTTGTGGTTAAAAATTTAGGAGGTAATTTTGAGTAGGATTTGTATTTGATTCTGCGACTGAAAAAAAACATTTAAAATCACATAGGTATGTATCAAGAGACATTATCAACAAGAGTCATTTTAAGTGACATTACCTGTATGAGAACATCCTTAAAATCTCTTTTGAACAAAGGGAAGGGATATGATGGTGTTATTAATTACATAATTGACAATGAATTAGAATATAAGCGATATATGCCTACTCCTCTTAAAAAACTTGCCAACGAGATAGGGATACCATCTGAGGTGTTGCGAAAACAGATCCATCAGATATACAGAGATATACTTGATGAGGATACCGAGTTTTATATTGACATTACGGAAGTTCAATATCAAATCACATTGCGTGGGTATAAAAACATAGTATATTTTACTATTAAATCGTTACCCGTTAAGCCCCAAATAGGTGAAACCATGTTTATTCCATATTTTTCAGAGTATGTTGGCAGTGAATACTTTAAAGTAAAAGACATCAAACATTATTTATATAATAATCAGCAGAATATAAGCATGGATGTAGAGAAGGCATTTTAAGTTTTAATGCAAATTACCAACTGCCACGCTATGAAGCCCGAGGAACGAGGGCGAATAAGGTGGCAAGGGTGGTTGGCGGATTGATAAAAGTAAGCTTACCAAGCGGCGTTTTTCACGCGGCTTGGTTGTGGAGTTAGCTGGGGTACCTGCTCAAACAAAGCTGATGAGGCAATGCATTCACCGGTGCCGGCAAACCAGAGTTCGCATAGACTTTCTTTTTTAGGTCTACGTATTTCCCCGTTTTTGGTGGCATCAATTTATTTCAGGAAATGGCAACAGTTTGGATCAGGCCTGAAACTGTGCGAGTGCCGGTAGCGAGACCCGGAATAATTCGGTAGCTTTAATGGGTTATAATCAAGGTGAGAATGCGTTGCCGGTACTCGTGGTAGTGATGACCGAGTATTTCGGATGATGCTGGGCCAGGATTCCGGGCCATGGTGGGCCAACTATTTCGGCCTATGGTGGGCCAATGGGAGGCGCACTAATGGCATTGCGAAGGATGAGCATATGCCAAGGGTGCGCTGGTAATTTTGCGAACAGAGAAAAGTAAATAAACCAACCGGCGTTATTTTCAACACTGGTTGGTTATGGAGTTGGATGGGGGACCTGCTGGAATTGCGGAGAATGTTGGCTACGAAGGGCTCTCGTCCAGCTCGTCGAAGCCGGAGGCAGGGCATTTGCCGGTTTTTGATACCCGGGGGATGTCAATTCAGGTGCGTTAAGCAATACCGGTGTTTACCGATATAAGTGAAGCGGGCGGTGAGGAGTTTGTGCGGCAGCCTTTTCTTGCTGCGGCACAAGCCCGAAGTGCCCGCTGGTGTGGGAGTGGAGGGCTTTCATGGTAGCGAAGTGGAGCGTCCAGCGCGAAGCGCTGGGTGTGAAACGGAGCGGACATTGAAGCCCGGAAACGACCGGCTGGTATTGGCAGGTATTGCTTAATGCACTTTTACCGAGGCAAAAATGCGCTGCCGATATTCTTGTACTTCGAACTCAATTTTACTTGTATTGCTGGCCGGATGAGCACCCTCTCAATCTTCTCGTGAGGCTAACCGTGATATTTAACATAATGTGATTATAGGACTGACGCAGGTAAAGGCCAATGCCGATAAATG
>CAIUZK010000078.1 GCA_903903635.1 uncultured Bacteroidota bacterium | reverse complement strand
CATCGGGATAGCCTGGGCCAGGATAGGCGGCATCCAGGGCTGAACAGGCATGTGTGGTATCGGCAAATACAAGAACATGGTGCACGCAGGCCGGATTGCCTGGTATAGCCTCAAAAGACTGAATAAATTTATCAGTAACCAATCCACTTGGAATAACGAAACACTGATAGACATCTCCAGTTGATGCGGTTGAAGTATAGGTGGGAATCTTAACCACCAGGTCGGGTGTGCCCGGAATCATTCCATGGTTGGTGTATACAGGGGCTGGTGGGGCCAATGATACATTGCCCGAAGGCTTACCTCCATTTACCCAGTTTACAATAGTGTTGATTTCGGATGTTGATAGTAGTCTTTCATGGGCCATTCGTGAATAAGTGGGATCCGGGGGCCATGGCGGCATTTTTTTGCTCAGCACATCTGATTTGATAGAACCCGCATAATATGCGGCAGAGTCATAACCAATAAGGGATAAAGGTGCTATGCCCCCCGGATGATGACATGTAGTGCAATGATTGTAAAGGATAGGGGCTACATCGGTGCTCCAGACCGGTGTTTGTGCCAATGCTATTGTTTGCATTAACGTCAAGCCGACCATGAGGAGTAATTTTTTCGTCATAAACTACAATTTGAATATAAAAATAGTTATTTCGATCAAAATAAAGACAATTCGCTCTTAATATTTTTTATTTTACATCAAGTTGGCGCGATTATGGCTGTTGATTGTTATAAGTTGGGGCTGCATTACCTTTGCACCATGGGATATAAAGGAGTGCCGGAAGGCAGTGTACTTAAATGGATAAAAGAAACGTTTGAAGGGAAAGAAGTTACAGAATCAAGGTCGAATGCAGGCAACTGGCTGGGGTTTACATTGGAAAAGGTGGACAAGGGGCACGCAATATTGTCGCTGGAGGTAAGGAAGGATATGACTAATCCGTATGGCAATATTCACGGCGGAATGATGAGTCTGGTAATAGATGAGGCAATAGGATGGGCTGTAGTTAGCCTGGAAGCAGAGCATCACTACACTTCACTGACACTTAATGTAGATTTTCTTTATGCTATAAAAATGGGTGAACGATTAAGGGCGGAATCTAAGGTTTTGCGGGTAGGAAAGAAGATCATTAATGTGGAGTGCCATGTTTATGATATGCAGGGACGGGTGCTGGCCAGGGCCAACAGCAATCTGATAGTAACGCATATGGAGTTCAACGAAAATTAATTTTTTTGAGGATGTTTTTTAGTAACAACTTAGTTTGGCATAATATCCATAGTAATCGGTATCCTGGTAATGTATGAAGTTCAATAACTAATATAGTCAGTTTGTACATAGTTGATTTGCTTAGTTTAAATTTGTAAAAATCAAAACAAAAACAAAAATAAAAATGAAAATATTATCGTATGTGATCGCTGTTTTTATACTATTCATTGCAAGTATGGGTTGCAATAAGAGCAGCAATAATACACCGGCAACAACCGACTCGACTTTTATGAAAGCAACAATCGGGAGTACCGCCTTTTCGGTATCTGGCCAATCGGCTGCATATGCTACAGGTTCTTCTTCCGGAGGTATCAATATGTTGTATATCAACGGTGTTTCGGCTGCGGGTAAGGTAATAAAGATAGTTTTGATTGATAACACAGGCATTGGCAGTGTGTCATTGGACACCGGTTCAGGTGCAGCATATTATTATGCATCAGGAGGATTTGGTGGTACCTATTCATATGCTACAAGCGGTACGGTGAACCTCACATCCTTATCTCCAAATATTAAGGGTACTTTCAGTTTTACAACCACTGATTCAACTGTCGTTACCGGAGGTTCTTTTTTCGTGAAAGCGCCATAGTCGGAATATAACTTTATAGGTATTCAGACTTGTTTTTTCCCCTTTTTCAGGATTAATATTACATTTGCCCGTAATTATGCTCAACGGTAAGAAAATAGTAGTTGTTTTGCCGGCTTATAATGCCGCACGTACATTGGAACGAACCTATCTGGAGATCCCATTGGATATTGTGGATGATGTTGTGTTAGTGGATGATAACAGCCGCGATGATACTGTGGCTGAAGGACAGCGTCTGGGTATCAGGCACATCATTAAGCATGAGGTAAATAAGGGTTATGGTGGTAACCAGAAGAGCTGTTATAAAAAAGCACTTGATCTGGGCGCCGATATTGTAATCATGCTTCATCCTGATTACCAGTATACACCCAAATTGCTGCTGGCCATGTCGTCTATCATTGCCAATGATCTTTATCCTGTAGTACTCGCATCACGCATACTGGGTAAGGGTGCATTGAGGGGTGGAATGCCTATGTATAAATACATTTTCAACAGGTTTCTGACGTTGTTTGAAAACATCATGCTATCTGAAAAGCTTAGCGAATATCATACCGGTTACCGTGCCTTCAGCGCAGAGGTGATCAGGTCAATTGACTTCACCCATAACAGCGACGATTTTGTATTTGATAATGAGATGATCTCCCAGATCTTCATGAATGGTTATGAGATTGCTGAGGTAACCTGTCCTACCAAGTATTTTGAAGAGGCTTCAAGTATCAATTTCAGCAGGAGTATGAAGTATGGCAGGGGAGTGCTCCGGGTTTCACTTACCCATCGTTTTCATAAATGGGGCATACTGAAGAGTAATCTTTATGCAAAGTAGTGATTTTCCAAATTGCTTCCTGATGAAGAGACAGGATGTACTGGTGCAACCCTGAGCATAAGATATCCAACAATCATTACCTGGTTTTGTTCGGTAAGAAAACGTGCAATAGCATTATTAGGGGGGGATAGACATGTGCCTATATACGTTGTTCCCCTAAATGGGTGGTGATTTAATACTCAGTACCCTTGTAGTATACCTTGAATATACCCTGCCCGATCTGGTAGGTGATCACATCGTAATTAAGCGACCAGTTAGATAGTTCAGAATTGGTAACATCATACACTTCACCTTCAGAAAACATGCGGAGCGTATTAGCTGTATTGATATAGGCTACTGAGTTGTACTGTATGGTCATGTTGGCAGGAAGATAATTTTCCATTTCGGTAGTTGTTCCTTTCCAGAACACTTTGAACATACCCCCCGGCTCTTTATATGCCACAATGTTATCACCCACCTGGTAAGTAGGATTCATAAAGCCAATAGTATGAAGGCTGTCGCCATAAAATACTTTGAAGTAACCATCGCCGGATACGAATGCAACCAGATTATCGCCCACTTTGTAAGACAGAGGAGCGTAATCATCAATCACATATTTCTGACCGCTGTGAAAAATATTGAACTTGTGGTCTATGTCTACATAGGCAACCGTATTCCTCCCCGCTTCAAAATTAACCACCGGATATTCCTCCTGCGCTATAAGTTCGCCGTGGTAAAATATCCTGAACAGGTTGGAGAAGTTGTCAAATGCAATGATGTTATCAGCAACCTTAAGGCGAGATAAAGTACTGTCGGGAATATAAGACTCAACAGTAGTTATTTTGCCGTTATAGTAAGCCCTGTATTCGCCCTTGTAGCTATCTAAAAACAAAATAACACTATCGGCAACAAAGTATTGATCGCAGACCCCGGTCAGGTTTTTAATAACGCCCCGGTCAAAAACATTGAGTGATTTCTGATTCAAATAGGCCACAAGATTATCTGTTGCGAAAAAAGAATTAGTAAATCCGATGTTTACAGACTGCACGCTGCCATTATAATAAATCTTGAAAGATCGTGAATTGTCAAGGAAAGGAATGGCAGTCCGGCCGGTTTTAATAGCAGTTGGCGGCATGAAATCAGCCTTGTGAATCATACCTCTGTCCCATACCATCAATTGGTTCTGAATATCTACAAAGGCAGATAGAGGCTGTGCTGAAGAACTATAAGCGCATACAAGTAATATAAGGAGGCCATGTAGTGTCGATCGCATACTATAGGTTTTGGTCTGTAATATAGGAATAAAAAAATAAAAAAGCCAGCCTGAGAACAGGCCAGCCCCTATAAACCCTATCACTATGAAAACTGTTGCGAAAATATCAATTTCGCTATAAATTTCAAAATATTTTTTTTAAAATTTTCTACAAGATACGACTTTTCAATTAAAATCTAAGATTATTTGTAATAAAGCCAAATAAAAAAGCCAGCCTGAGAACAGGCCAGCCCCTATAAACCCTATCACCATGAAAACATCTTTATGCTGAAGTGCAAATGTTCTTTTTGATTTCTAAGACAAAGATACAATTCATTTTTATACTCAGCAAAATTTTTATAGACTTTTTACAAGTTAATAACAAAATTTTAAAAAGACAAAATTAATAAATAATTATCCTTGTATAAACTCAATAATACTATTTCTTCTTTTTAGGCGAAAACATAGCAAGCATACGTCTTCCTTCCATCTTTGGCATTGACTCAAGAGCGCCATATTCAGCCATACGTTCAGCGAATTTGAGCAATAAAAGCTCACCTCTTTCCTGGAACATGATAGCCCTGCCTTTAAACTGAACATAACATTTTACCTTATTGCCATCCTGCAGAAATTTTTCAGCGTGTTTGGCCTTAAAATCAAAGTCATGATCATCAGTATTTGGAGTAAAACGTATTTCTTTTACTTCAGATTGCTTAGCCTTGGCTTTTTGTTCCTTATCTTTTTTCTTCTTTTCGTAAAGGAATTTTTTATAATCAATCAGGCGGCAAACAGGGGGAACCGCATTAGGTGATATTTCCACCAGATCTACTTCTTTTGCAATAGCCATTTTTATGGCTTCAGCTACAGGGTATACTCCCGGTTCAATATCTTCGCCGATTACACGCACTTCAAGAGCGGTAATTTCGTTATTCAGACGATGTTCATTCTGCGGCACTCTTGGCCTGAAAAATGGTTTTCCTTTTGGTTTTTTCTGCATTAATGACTTTTAAAAATTATTGGGCAAATATAAAATATTTGGTTATTAAGTTATCAAATCTAACGTATTATTTTTTAAGAACCAGTTGTACTGCTTCTTTTACCTTTTATTTGTTCTTTTACAATAGACTGAATCTCGGTAACAAAGGCTTCAATAGTTACAGCGCCTTTATCGCCTTCTCCATGTTTGCGCACTGATACCAGTCCTTCATTCATTTCTTTTTCTCCCACTATCAGCATATAGGATGTTTTCATAAGCTCCGTATCCCTGATCTTTCTTCCTATTTTTTCGCTACGGTCATCTACTTCAGCCCTGATATCTGCGGCTTTTAATGCAGCCATTACCTGATGTGCATATTCGCTGTATTTATCGCTGATCGGCAGCACTTTTACCTGCAATGGAGACAACCACAACGGGAAGTTGCCTGCGCAGTTTTCAATAAGCACCGCAATAAAACGTTCCATTGAGCCAAATGGCGCACGGTGAATCATTACAGGGCGCTTGCGGGTATTATCGCAGTCTATATACTCTAGTTCGAAACGTTCGGGCAAATTGTAGTCTACCTGGATGGTTCCTAATTGCCATTTACGGCCAATGGCATCACGCACCATAAAGTCGAGCTTAGGGCCATAAAACGCAGCTTCGCCATATTCAATAACAGTCTTCAAACCTTTTTCTGCGGCAACGTCAATGATTGCCTGTTCGGCTATCTGCCAGTTTTCTTCCGAGCCAATGTACTTACTTCTGTCTTCAAGATCGCGCAGGGAAACCTGTGCGGTATATTCTGTGAAGCCTAATGATTCAAATACATAAAGAACCAGGTCAATTACCTTTTTGAATTCGTCTTTTACCTGCTCGGGCATACAGAACAGATGCGCATCGTCCTGAGTAAAGCCACGCACGCGTGTGAGGCCGTGTAACTCACCCGATTGCTCGTAGCGATATACGGTACCAAATTCAGCAAGCCTTAATGGCAGGTCTTTGTAGGACCTTGGAGATGATTTGTATATCTCGCAATGGTGCGGACAATTCATGGGTTTCAGCATGAATTCTTCGCCTTCCTGCGGAGTAGTAATAGGACGGAAACTATCCTTGCCATATTTCTCCCAGTGGCCTGAAGTAACATACAATTGCTTACTGCCGATGTGAGGGGTAATTACCGGTAGATAGCCTGTTTCAATCTGCGCCTTCTGCAGGAATTGTTGCAGTCTTTCTCTCAGCATGGCACCCTTTGGTAACCACAAAGGCAATCCACTGCCCACCTTTTCTGAAAATGTAAACAGTTCCAGTTCTTTACCCAGCTTACGATGGTCGCGTTTCTTTGCTTCTTCAAGCAATACAAGGTATTCATCCAACTCTTTCTGCTGAGGGAATGTGATACCGTAAATGCGTGTAAGCATTTTATTCTTTTCATTGCCACGCCAGTAAGCGCCGGCAATATTGGTCAGCTTAACAGCTTTGATCAATCCTGTATTTGGAATGTGCGGACCACGGCAAAGATCGGTGAAGTTGCCCTGGGTATAGAAGGTAATGCTACCATCCTCCAGTCCTTCCAGCAGTTCCAGCTTATACTGGTCGCCTTTTTCGGTGAAGTAAGCGATTGCTTTATCCTTGGGCACATCTTCACGTAGATATGTGTTGTTGGCCTTTGCAAGCTCCTTCATTTTATCTTCCACCTTCTTCAGGTCTTCGTCGCTGATTGTCTTTTCACCAAGGTCGATATCGTAGTAGTAGCCATTCTCGATGGGTGGCCCGATACCAAACTTAACACCCGGATAAAGTGATTCAAGCGCCTCAGCCATAAGGTGAGCCGAGGAATGCCAGAATGTTGATTTAGCATTTTTATCATCCCAGGTAAGCAGCCTGAGCGTTGCATCTGAATTAATAGGGCGTGATGTATCCCAAATTGCGCCATTTACTTCTGCCGCAAGTACTTTTCTTGCAAGCCCCTCGCTTATAGATTTTGCAATATTAGCAGCGCTTGTTCCTATCGGATATTCGCGTACTGAGCCATCTGGCAATGTTATATTTATCATGCTATTCAATGAAATAAGTTGTAAAGGTACGAAGGAAACTAAGATATAGTAAACAATAAGCCACCGGCATTTTCTGCCGGTGGCTTATTGCGAACCAGCTTATTAATAATTTGTGTATGTCAATTTGTATTTAAAAGTATCCTGACGGATTACCGGGAATGTATCCACAATGACACCTCCAAAATTCTGCTGACCGGTCTGATGGTTGGTTGAATCTGGATAATGTGCTAATAAAGTGAAATACAGCGTAAACGAATTTTGAGTGAAATTGGTTATTGGCGCGTTGAAGATATCGGTATTGGCTACTGCTGTTGTATCAAAATGCAGGTTCCAGATAGTATCTAAAACTATTACAGTGCGGGTATAGCCTTCAGCTGTGTCATTAACACCATGGATGGTATCCAGAACCAGATTTGGAGTCCATTGCAGTGTATCAAAAACGAATGGTAATATCGTTTCGGTTACAGAATAATACAAATGGAAACTGTTGTACAAAGAGAGGTATTTATCGTTGTCGGTAAATTTCCAGTTCAATGCAATTGAATCAGGATCGCCGGGAGTACAGGTAGTTCCGCCATTAAACACTGCTCCTGTGGTGGGGGTATTAAATACAAAATAGTCGTCTCTGTGACAAACCTGAATCCAGTCCATATAATTCAAAGCAGTATCTTTTCCATTAGGTAGTTTTACTGTCAAAGTTCCCCCGGATACTCTCCATCTCCCTTTTCGTAGCATATCCATATGACTATCTGCGGAAGGAGTAGCTTTCTTATTGCAGGCAGTAAACAAAATTATTGCCAACGATAAGGTAAGAATAAAATATTTTGTCATCTAATATCTATTTAAAACCTAAAACTAATAAATATAATTGAAGGTGAAAACTGAATCGCTAAATTACTTCTTTTTTTAGTAAAAAACGGAAAGGAGCGGGTAATCTGTTGCGAATACCCGCTTGCGGGAAAGGATTATATCTTCTCAACCAGAGTTTGCCTCATCCAGCCAGTGCGGCCATCGGGTAGGCGAATTTCGAGCCAGTTATCTTTACCGCCAATTATTTTCACTGTTGTGCCTTCAGGAATAAGCGCGAGGGGTTTGCCTTTAAGTTCAGGATTCATAAAAGGAGAGTCGTTTTCCATAACTACTGCGTTATTATGCAGTTCACTGTTTTTAGCCGACCAAAAAGCAGGAATAAGAAAGCAGATACAAAGAAACCCTAAGAAGCCCTGTAACTGAACAGGTATCGTTTTCCCGCTACTCCTTTTGAATCGGTTATATATCGCCAGTATGATTATGATAATAAAAATCAGTGCGGAAAGGAATGCCCATATAACTGACTTTTGAGGCATTGTAACGGATTGCCACCACTTGATAAAGAAGATATCGGGAACATAGGGTATGTGGTTGCTGATTCGCCCTTGTGTCAATATTAAATTGTCTTTTGCTTCTTTGAAATCAGGTTCAACCCTAAGGGCACGTTCATAATTTAGTACCGCTTTACCTATTTTGTTAAGCCGGTAATAGGTGTTGCCCAAATTATAATAGAGTTCTTTGTTTTGTGGTTTACCGGCAGCAATCAGTTCAAAATACCAGGAAGCGCTGTCATATTGTTTTTGCTGATAAAAATTGTTCCCTTTTTCCCATTGCACAGAAAAATCACCTTTGGCAAAAAGGGAAATTACTCCCGTAAAAAGCGCAATTATTATTAGAATTACTTTATTCATGCTTTAAAAACATCTTCAAGGTCACTGATCACTTTTATTGCCTCTTCATAGGTGTGCGACATCTGTTTAGATACTCCGGAAGCATACAGGGCTGTTTCACACTCCCAAATCACATTTTCAAGGTTTTTCTGAACAGATGCAGTTACGTTACGACGATCCAGGGCTTCTTTGGCTGTATCTCTGGAAAGCGAAGATAAGGGTATAGATAGTTTATCGCTGAGATAAAGCCAGATGGCTTTTGATATTTCATCATAAAATAGCTTTTTGTTTTCCTGAAGCAAAAGCTTTTTCGCGCTTGCCAACCTTTGAAGCGCCACTTTATTAGCTCTTTTTCTCCTAAGTAATGTTGTGTCCTTAGACTCTTCCTCATCTCTGCGCTTCCAGGCTATGAGTCCAATAAAGGTTAGCAATGGAAATGCATACATAGACCAATAGGATGCAGTGAAAAAAAGTGGTCTGCTTTGCGGTATCAGATTGGCAGGAGTCTTATGGGAAATATCGTGGATATCTTTAAGGGCAATGCTATTATTCCCTGGCTGGCCGGGAGCATAATGCTTGCCGGGTTTAACGTGAATTTTTAATGGCTGAGTATGTTCGGTAAAATAAGTGCCGGTCTGCGGATTGAAGTAGGTGAAATTCAGAGCAGGGATATCATAATCTCCCGGAGTATGAGGTGCGATAACGTAATTCAATATTTTCGACCCGCTGATTGTTGTACTTCTGCCGGTAATAGTATCGGTTATTACAGGGTCATATGTATTTAAGCCATTTGGCAGGTCCAGCTTGGGTGCTTCAATTAATTTCAAGTTTCCGCTACCAGAAATGTTTACTGTAAGGTTGGCTACATCATCAGTGGTCAATTCGTGTTTGTCAATCTTGCTGGTGATGGTAAAGTTGCCAACAGCTCCGCCATAATCAGCAGGTTTATTTTTGTCGGGCAATGGGGTTACGGAAATTTTAACGGGGGCGCTTTTAATATTTACCTGCACATCCTTGTATGTCATGGTATTAAAAAAGTTATTATTGAAGAACGGATCATTCATCATCAGCGACCCGCCACCAAATGGGTCTCCGAATACATCTGAAAATTTCTTTTTTATCTGTTGTACAATACGGGCAACACCTTTTGCTTCTGCTGCATCCAGTTCAAGCGTGCCGGTTTCCTGAGGGAATAAAGCCGATTTTTTGAGCAGAAATATCTGGTATTTCTTACCATCCAGAATTTCTTCCGTTGGTTTTGCCTGCTTAGGCAATTCAAAATCCTGTGTCCAGAAACCATTCAAAGAAGGGAGTTTGGATATATTCATCTGCATGGGAATCCTGGAGTATAGCTTGTAACTGGTGGTTATCTGCTCACCCACATGCACCTTGTTTTTGTCTACAACTACCTTAATAAACAGGTCGTTCTTAATCTCTTTCTCCTCTTCCTTTGCGCTCTTCTGAGGTTGCTGCTGCATCTGAGTTTGAGGAGCTGACCGGCGCTGCTGCATAGCCTGCATTTGCTGTTGTTGCAATTGCTGCATGCGCTGCATCATGGCCATCATATCATCATCATCGCCTCCAAAAGGATCATACCCACCTCTCGGGCGTTGTTGCTGAACTGTACCTGGAATAACCTGGATGTTAATGGCGTTTGACTGGTAACTATGTCCGGCAGCATCTGTCGCAGTAACGGGAGGTATAGTAAATGATCCCTCATGCTTTGGCTGGATGACATAAGTAAGCGTTACACTTACCGATTGTACCATTTGATTACCGGAAATCTGCATGTTGGAGCTTTGGGACTGAAAAGGCCCCTGTGTAATATTAAAGTCATTGGTTACAGGTCTTGATACCGACTTCAGATTCTGGGCATCCCTGATAGTGTACTGGATCTGAACCTGGTCTTTTGTACCAATCTTATTTGCGCCTGCAATTGCAGTAAAAACAACATTCTGGGCCTGAGTTTGAGAACAGGCACCTGCCAGTAGCAGGAATAAAATGCTATAACGCCACATAAGTTTAATGCGTTTCATTTTGGGTATCCACAAAAATAGAAGGAATGAGGGAGGGACAGGGTTAAAACTACGTTAAAAAGTTTCTTTATAGGTCACCTTTAACAGGCCTCATAACAATTGTTTCCACGTTTGCGCTGGCCGACAAGCAATAGGCGGCCCATAGCATCCTGGCTACATCATTGGCTTCCATTATTCGCTCAGGCGATATGCCGCTTCCTTCCCATGATGGTGTGTAGGTGGCGCCGGGGCACAAGGCAGTAACTTTTATACCAGATGGCTTCAACTCCTCCCTCAGGTTTTCGGAAAAGCCGAGTAATGCGTATTTGGAAATGCTATATGATCCGCCCTGATCATATGCCTTCAGACTTGCTATGGAGCACATATTGAATATGTGTCCGGTTTTCTTTGCTACCATGGCTGGCAATATCTTTCTTGTAAGATGGTAGGCGCTGTACAGATTTATGCCTATCATTTTTTCAAGCAGGCCATCTGGCTCATCGGCCAGGTTTCCCGGTAAAAACATGCCGGCATTATTTATCAGAATATCAATGCATGGAAACTCTTTCAAAACCAGATTGGCAAATGCTGCAACATCGCTTTGCACACTCAGATCTCCTGCCATGGCAATAATACCCGCAGAAGGGTACTTCATCGTCCACTCCTTTTTTACTTTATCTATATTTTCCCTGCTCCTGGAGCAGACCGCTATCGAAAATCCTTCTGCAAGCAATAATTCCGCAATTGCTTTCCCTATTCCTTGTGTAGCTCCTGTTATTATAGCGAATGGCATAAATTCTTAGTTTAGATGCGGCAAATTACATTCATTTGCCTAAAGATTGAATAATGAATAAGGTTACAAAGGTAGTTTTGAACTGGAGTTCTGGTAAGGATGCGGCATTGGCATACCATTTACTTTCATTACATCCGGAATTCAAGGTTACTCATTTGCTTACAACCTTGAGTGAGGAGTATAGCCGGGTGTTCATGCATGGCATCAGGGAGGAATTGCTGGACAGGCAGGCTGAACTGATGGGATTACCGCTACTAAAAGTGAAGCTTCCTGCCAGTCCGGATGATAGTTTATACAAACAATCCATGAAAAAGGCGCTTGAGGGCTTGAAGCAGGAGGGTATAACTACGTCTGCATTCGGTGATATATTTTTGGAAGACTTACGGACTTACAGGGAACAACAATTGGCACAAGCGGGATTCAGTGGTATTTTCCCCTTGTGGAAAAAAGATACCAGGGAATTAGTAAGAATGGTTGAAGATGCAGGAATTGAAGCGATCATAGTATGTGTCAGTGAAAAGTACATGGGGAAGGAATTTCTGGGAAGGAAAATTGGCCGGGACCTTCTCAACGATCTGCCGGCAAATGTTGATCCTTGTGGTGAAAACGGGGAGTTTCATACGTTTGTTTATAACGCTCCTTTCTTTAGCTCCAAAATAGCAATTAATACTAGTGAGATAGTGCATAAAAAGTATATAGATGCTAATGGCAACGATGAGCAATGGGATACCGGGTTTTATTTTCTGGATGTTTTTTATTGAAAATAGATCCCTATAAGTATGGCAACCGGAATATTATCTCATTAATAGGAATACCTATACATATGCAGATAACATAGTAGTATTAGCAGGTGATATTAATCATACCTCCCATTTCTGAATTTACTTTTACCTTTGCGCCCGAAACAAATAAATCATAAAACTTTATGGATTTCCGAATAGAAAAAGACACGATGGGCGAAGTTAAAGTGCCTGTTACTGCATACTTTGGCGCTCAGACCCAACGCTCGATAGATAATTTCAAGATTGCACAGGACATCAACCGGATGCCTAAAGAGATCATCCGTGCATTTGCTTACCTTAAGAAAGCGGCTGCAATCACCAATTGCCAGTTGGGCGTGCTTCCACAAGAAAAATCGGATATTATCGGCACTGTTTGTGATGAAATTCTTGCAGGCAAACTGGATAATGAGTTTCCACTGGTTGTGTGGCAGACAGGTTCCGGTACGCAAAGCAATATGAATGTAAATGAAGTAGTTGCTTATCGTGCTCATGTATTACATGGTGGTCAGCTTACAGATAAAGAGAAATTTATTCATCCTAACGATGATGTAAATAAATCGCAATCATCAAATGATACTTTCCCGACAGCTATGCATATTGCTGCGTACAAGATGCTGCTGGACACTACTATTCCAGGTATTAAAAAGCTTAGGGATACTCTTGCCGCCAAATCGAAAGAGTTTATGCATGTGGTGAAAATAGGGCGTACCCACTTCATGGATGCTACACCACTTACAGTTGGACAGGAGTTGAGTGGTTATGTTTCTCAGCTCGATCATGGGTTAAGGGCAATTAATAATACACTGGCTCATCTCAGCGAACTGGCTCTTGGCGGTACTGCCGTAGGTACTGGTATCAATACACCAAAAGGTTATGCAGTAAAAGTAGCCGAAAACATAGCGGCGCTTACCAGTCTGCCGTTTATTACCGCTGAAAATAAATTTGAAAGCCTTGCGGCTCACGATGCCATTGTGGAATCACACGGTGCCCTGAAAATGGTAGCAGTAAGCCTTATGAAGATTGCCAATGATATCCGCATGCTCAGTTCTGGTCCAAGGTCGGGAATAGGAGAGATGCACATTCCGGATAATGAGCCGGGTTCTTCAATTATGCCTGGTAAAGTTAACCCTACTCAGTGCGAAGCGCTCACTATGATAGCTGCCCAGGTAATGGGTAATGATGTGACTATAGGAATAGGCGGCTCAAATGGCCATTTTGAACTAAATGTATTTAAACCTGTAATGATCTACAACTTCCTTCATAGTGCAAGGTTGATAGGTGAAGGTTGTGTATCATTCAACGATAAATGCGCTGAAGGATTGGAGCCGATAGAAGCAAATATCAAGAAGCATGTAGATAATTCTCTGATGCTGGTAACTGCATTGAATACCAAAATCGGTTATTACAAGGCTGCAGAAATTGCACAGACCGCTCATAAACAAGAAAAGACACTGAAACAGACAGCTATTGACCTGGGATATGTTACAGCGGAACAATTTGATCAATGGGTTGATCCTAAAGACATGGTTGGCGATTTAGGCTAAGTGTGTTTATGAGCTATTACTAAAAGTAAAGTTGCTCAAAACTGATATCAAGTGCCGGCTAATGAAATTGGCCGGCATTTTCATATGCTGTAGAATTTCGGGAGATTTTTGTGGCTTTGGGATAAATAGAAAAGAAGCTGGTATATATGCCATGGTGCTATATGACGGCAATGCAGTAGCTAATATAACCTAATCTCAAAAAAGTGCAGAAGTGGTGAGAGGCGCACTTATTGGAATGTGTATTGATGCATCTCGTCTTATATCAAAAGGCTATGGTAAATCAAACACTATTGCCGATAATGCCACAGATGAAGGAAAGGCAAATAATCGCCGCGTGGAATTTGTGAAGCTGTAGAGCTTCTTGCTTTTATTAATCGGTGATTGATTTGGCTCATTTTTAAAGTATGCAAAACTTACAGATCACGAAACTACTCTAAAGAAATAAAGCCCTTTAAAAAGGGCTTTATTTCTTCTACCAAAAAAGATAGATTATTTTTTTGAGTCCATTTTCTTGTCACCACCTTTTTTAGGTGCGCTTTCCTTTTTAGGCGTCGGAGCTGGCTTGCCAGCATCTGCTTTCTTAGGCTCTTTTTTCTTATCAGCTTTATGAAATTCTTTTGCAACAGATTGTTTAATGCCAGCCTTTTTTGCAAACTCTGGCGAATGAGCTGCAATGTTCATAAATCTTTTTTGTTTTTCTGTAGTGCTTGGCATAAATCATTCCTCAAAATAAGGAGTAACAAGCTTCCAGCCTTGTGCTTCCATAAATTCTTTGTCTTTTTCCCACCTAGCTCGCCTTGTACATTCAGCACCACTAAAGTCAACTGCATTATCGTAAATCTTACCATCAACAATAAAACGGCTTGTAAATACACATTTATCACCCTCACCCAAATCCTCAGTTTGAATTTTGATTTCTTT
>CAIUZK010000077.1 GCA_903903635.1 uncultured Bacteroidota bacterium | reverse complement strand
TTAACTGCCATAGCTTTAGCGAAGGCATGTTTTATGAGGCGTAAAATCTGCGAATAATGAATTATTTAAAGACTTTTATAACGAAATAAAAATGGGATAGAACGAGTAAGATGGTGGGAGTTATTTCTTCATCGTTCCTAACACAATCTAAGGTATTTGAAATATTGAAAAAACTACCGAACTCTTACCTCCGAAAATCTGAAACAAAATATTTGAGCGGAAAATCAGGTTGGAATTGATAGCCCGAAAAAACGCATCCCAATAATGCCTTTATGGAATAAATAAATAATTAATTTTATGCATAATTTTCTCCATGAACGTCCCATTCATCAACCTTACCCTCCGCTCACTTACAGCTGATGACTGCCCCGGCTTATTCAAACTGATCGACCGCAACCGGCTACGCCCTCTCGATTATTTCCCGGTTACTTCTTCTGCCATAACCAACCTGGATAGTTCATTTAAATATGTGGATCAGTATCTGGAAATGGAAATCCAAAAGGAGCAATTCATCCTGGTTTTAGAAGATAAGGATAATCTACTGCAGGGAATGTTCCTTATTAAAAACATTGATTAATTGTTGCGACGTTGGATCTGATTTTATCCACTATAAGTGGTGGAAAACAAATACCACATGATTTGATATGACAGCAAGAATCAACAATGGTCTTTACCCTATTGAAGATCTTTACAAAAAAATAGTCAGTAATCAGAGGTACAATCACACTCCATTTTGCTTGCAGGCAGTTATGGGTTACTCTTTTACAAACTTCCTCACCTCTGTTCCGTTAATCCTGATGAGGTAGATGCCTGCCGGCAAAATACTAACATCCATTTCCACTTTCTGCGTATTACAATAAAACTCACGCACCATCTGCCCGAACATACTGTATATAACTACGCTATTGATGTTTTCAGTAGCTGAAATTGTAAGTTGTTTGAAGATAGGATTTGGGTATACATTGATGTTATTTACATTTTTAATTTCTGGAGTCTCATTGTAAAAATAGCCGCATTCTGGCTGTGATACCTTACGTATACGATTATTTCGTTCATCCGCTATATATAGGTTGCCCGATGCGTCTGTTGCAATACCCCTTGGCCCATCCAATTGAGCATTAGTGGCTGGACCTCCATCGCCGCTAAAACCAACTATACCATGGTTTCCTGCTACTGTGCATAACAGCCCATTTGTATCTACCCTTCGGATATTAATAAGGTCTGAAAAATAAAGATTCCCTACGTTATCACATGTCAGGCTACCTACCATTATACTGTCATTTGTAGCAGGAACTCCATCTCTGAATTCATAACTACCATAGCCATTACCAGCATATCTGTATAGCATTCCATTTATATCTATAGGTATAGGCACTTAGGTCGCAATATCAATCCTTTGATAACAAGCGTATTGGATCATTTTTGACCATTCTTTTTATAAGGGTATCAAAGATTACCCCCATTTTTTGTCTTCTGTTATATCTAAAGTGATATTCATCCA
>CAIUZK010000076.1 GCA_903903635.1 uncultured Bacteroidota bacterium | reverse complement strand
TGGATGAATATCACTTTAGATATAACAGAAGACAAAAAATGGGGGTAATCTTTGATACCCTTATAAAAAGAATGGTCAAAAATGATCCAATACGCTTGTTATCAAAGGATTGATATTGCGACCTAAGTGCCTATACCTATTAATAAATTACTGCAAAGTGATAGCCTTATTCTTTTTTTGCTGCTGTGATCCCTGATGACCTGCCACGGGCCGGGGATCGTTTTGGGGTTACTTCCTCTCATCGCTGAATTATTGGCCGGTTGGTGCCTGGGACTGATGCAAGGAGCAACCCGAACCGAGCGCCGGTGATCCCTGATAACCTGCCACGGGCCGTGATCGTTCCGGGGATCGTTCTGGCGCTAATTCATGCCATCGCTGAATTGTTGACCGTGTGTTGGTCCCTGGGATTGGTGCAGGGAGCAACTCAACCCTTTATGACTTGCCACCGGTTATGATCGCTCCGGGGTTACTTCATGCCAACGCTGAATTGTTGACCGAGTGTTGGTGCCTGGGATTGATGCAGGGAGCAACCCAACCCCTTGCGCCGGTGATCTCTGATGACCTACCCACGGGCTGTGATCGTACCCGGCCGCTCTGAGATTCCTGAATTGATGACCTGCCACTGTTAGCCTGGGAATCTATGTACAAATTACATAACTTTCCTAGGAAAGTATTCTCTGCTACCACTTGCTTGCTTATTGCTATGGGAGTTGGAAAATTGCAGTTCTGGAAATGCTTTCGAAGCTTCAGCTTCCATATGGTAATGAATATGAGATGGCAGAAAGTATCCGCAAATTTCATTTTTTTTAAATGCTAATTTCTAGATAAAGGCAGGATTTTTCGTTATTTTGCATACTACGTTGTCAGGAATTTCACAGATAAGAATGTTGCGGTTCAATTATCTAAGCCTAGCTACAGCCCATCAGTAATCACCATAAATATGACAGATGCCGGAAATAAGAGATCAAGCGAAAAGTATCGGTCAGAAAATTCGTTTGTACACAGTAAAAGAACTACACGACCAGTACACCGGTGCTCAAGACCAACCAGATCTTTGGTGTAAGCAGGAATTTATTGCACAGGTGTTATTTCATGCCGGTGAACAGCGATACTTCGCACCGGATAGGACGGTATTGCAGGAAACTAAAGATGAATTTACGAGTTCAACAAAACTTGAGATAAACCTGGATAGCCTTTATAAAAGAGAGTGGTTGCAGATTGTAACTGGAATTGTTCACATTCCGTCCACAATACGCGGGTCCATTCACTCCGTAAGAAGAGTTAAAGACTGCAGAAATGAACTACTATTCCTGAAGTCGTTAAAAACGGATAGAAATGAGAGTTTACTGATAGCTAATTTCGAGCAACTCGTTGAGCAATACAAACAGGACAACACGATTGGTCTAAATATTGAAAATGCAATAACCGCACATTTAGTCACGATAGACAGTGAAAAAGTAAAAATAAATAACATCGGGTACTATGATCCCGTGATCGACAACTGGAATGAGTTTTTGTTCCTGGATTTCCTTTACGACAGGATATACGGAGACGAATGCCACTTAATTATTTCAAAGGAAAAACTATTTGAAATACATTCTGAACATCTAAAGAAATTTGCGCTTACGCCAGGGCTTAATGTTATGCTCGCATTGGGACTTGCTACTGAATCCTCTGATAGCTATGCAGTTTCACTGTTCGATGGAAATTACTGTTCTCATGATATACTCGACGAGGCCGGAGCAATTTTATGGAGAAGTTTAAACACTGCCTTTGCCGCTTTGGCACACGATCAAATTTTAATGAAATGGTGCCGGAAGATTGTAGTTAAGGGCGATCACCGATGCGATACCTACCGATATTTGATGAGGGGAGAAAAAGATCAATTTAACAGGGCTGCAGTTGCACTGATCATGCAAGAGCACAGCTTAGAAGCCAGTCCGACCGAATACAGGAAAGCTCTTTTGGACGATCATTCCGGCCGCGATTTAACAGCAGTGCGATTTGCAGAAAGGCTGGCGAACTCCGATTTTGTCGATGATTCTAAGGATGCCTTTGATACCATGGCTGCTATCTCGAGGGCACATAGAGCAACAACCGACGACTACTTATATTTAGCACAATCATCTCGTCGAATAATCTCGTATTTGGTCGGTCAAATTGTCAAATCACATTCATGCGAGGACTTCCAGATTGATCAGATTAATGATCTTACTCCGAACATCCATCATAAGCCGTATTTGCTCTGGATACTATGTTTCTGGATATGGGAATGGAAACCAGAGCTCGTGCCGGCACTGATGCTGAACACAGTAATTACGTCAGCCCTATTTTTGATACAAAGGAAATTCAGCATTACTCAGCATACTTTTGAGTCGGCCACGGAAATAAAATACAAAATAACTTCGGAATTATTTAAACACCTGCTCACTATTCTCCAGCCATGATCCAGAAACACTAAAAAATATGATTGCAACGCTACTTTCTGCAAAACCTGATATTCTCGTGAATCTCATACCGGACAATGTAAATGACGGCAAAGACCCTATTTCACACATTCTGAATGAAATTGTAGTTGCAGCCAATTCTATGCTGTCAAATATTAATGCACTGCCAAACGTTTCCGATGAAGATAAATACAGTGACATTATAAGTATGAGCCTAAATAGCGCCATGAAAATGTATTACTGGAAAGTCTCACGTGCAAATGGGGGTTTTTCTGACTCTTCATTGAATAACCCAGGACAAATTGATATGAAGATTTTCGGCCCGAATAACGAAGAGCTGGCAATTTGCGAGGCGTTAAACCTTACATACAACAACAACAATGAAATTTCAAAGCACTGCAAAAAAAATTTTAACTACTCTCCGTCCAAACAGGGACTTTTTATGCTGGTGTATTACAAGGGTCCGGAAAGGAATTATTTAAGTACATGGGAAAAATACAAAGACAGTATTCAAAACAAAGTTAAATTTCCCGAAAGCTATAAACTTATAATTGGTAGCTTTATCGACCATTCTGACAAACACAATCGTGCTGCGATACGCGTCGGCACTTCTTCACATGAAAGTGGAATTATATTGCATCATGTATTCATAAACATTAACTACAAAGTAACCGGGAAAGAAGTGGGCTAAATACGATGAACAGATAAAAAACAATGATTCAACCTACACACTATAAGCGATAGAGTCGATTCTAACACGTTACACTTCTCTTTCAAAATTCTCTACATAGGCCCGACATTTCTCAAAAAGCAATAGGAAATCGTTTTTGACAATAGTCGAATCACTATCTGCGAAAAGCTCCCTCAATCCATAATAGTGGATATTGTTGGACTCTAACCGGCCTATAACCCCATCCTGAAACATTTCTGATAGTGTTGTGATGATGCTATTTTTTACTTTGCGAGAAGCGATGATATCGTATCTGGTTTCAAAATAGCCTAGGACAACTTCATAGGATGTAAAAATAAGTTGACCATCGAAACCCCTCATGCATTTTTTTATTTCATCTCCCCAAGGAATGACAATACTGTCGGCATGTTTTTGCCTTAAATGCTCTAACTCTACTTTAAGTAGAGCAAGTTCCTGTTCAACGTTCAGTATTTTTGCTTCAGTTTCTTTGATTTGATTGACAAGCGAATTTTCATCCATTTGATTTTCCATACCCATGACTTTTATCTAAGTTTAATTGCAATTTGAAGTGCAATATCGTGAATGAAACTCAATCTCGACATTTTTAATATCGTTATAACGAGGTCAGACATTCAAAAGAGGTTCGATGGCATGGATAGCCTTGGGTGCTGTCAAATCAATCAACAGAAAATTAAGCATTAGTTTTGACCTTTTAAGCAGGCAACATGAAAAAAAATAGATTTTATTTTCGCGTTCAAATTTTCTTAGATTATTTATCGCGGCAATATATTCCAACCCTTCTTTAGAGTTATCTTCAAAATTCCTTAATTCTTTCTCTGTATCAAAGTCTTTCTTATCAATTACAAGGGAGCTACAGTATGAGCTAAAAGCATCTAATAATGCTTTAAACTTTTTTAATGCTTCCGCTTTTAATTGCAAATATTCAATTGGTTCCATAAGACTATTTCATTTTGGTTTCTTTTTACTCAGCCTCTTCACCATTAAGGATATTGCAATTAATTACTCAAAAGTGCCTTCAAAAGTACAAGAATTACATATCATAACTTGACAATAAAACCGATTTTCCGACTCGGTTAAAAAAAGATTTTGAACAAAATTATAAAAGTCCATGTAGATCAGATTAAAGTCAAATTCAGGTTGATAAGGCGAATTTAAAAAATTAACTGAACTTTTAAGGACAATAAAAACAACTACAACATTAGTATATTTAAGGTATTAAATGATCTAACTCGAAATGTCAAAATAATGTAGCAAGTGGATTATACTACTATCATTTTTTTCGTTTTGCAGATGTCTTGGGCCCTGGTTAACGGCAAGATTTTATGCAGTCCAAATCGGGGGATAAAAATAGTTTTCCCGCAATCGATACATATTTTACCTATGATATTGATAATGTCATCTGAAGTACTATTCAGAATTTTCATTAAAATTACGACGCATGTTGCCCACTATTCGACTTATATGATTTTCTAATTCTTCGGAAGAATGGGTCTTTTGTAAGCTAACTAATGAACCATTTTGAACACTTATATATCCATTTTCAAACAATTCATCACATCCGAATTTACATAAGGGCATGACAACATTTAGATCTTTTTTTTCGACTGGGCTACAAAATGCTCTCTTCTTAATGTGCGCGGTCACTAAAAAAGATACAGGGTACTCAGTGTTACAACAAGCACACGACCCAATTGTTCTTCTGCCAAAGAGAAAACGTTTAAGATAACTTTGCTCAAGCCTCCGCGTTGACGTTATTTCCGCCTCAGTATCCTGCAGATTCTCTACCCCTTACCCTTTGTTAACGCAGGTGGATGGATAATTTTTCCAGCACCTGATTTGCTAGTTGTGTCATTACCATTTATTACAGTCTTTGACTTATGGCCTTTACCTTGATTTGATAATCTAGGTGGATAGATTACTTTTGCAACACCTGGGTTTGCAGTAGTGTCATTACCAATTATTAC
>CAIUZK010000075.1 GCA_903903635.1 uncultured Bacteroidota bacterium | reverse complement strand
GAAAAAATGTTTGTTAATCTAAAGCTACATCCTTAACTTTGCAGCCCGCTACGCGAGTTAGTCCTGTGGTGTAACGGTAGCACAACAGTTTTTGGTACTGTTTGTCCTGGTTCGAATCCAGTCGGGACTACTGATTAAAATGTAAAACGCTTGACTGGTAACACTTTCAAGCGTTTTTCATTTTATGGTTTAAACATGGTTTAAACAATTGGCCATTTTCGATTAGGACAAGATATTTTTGAAAATCCCCATTCTGAATACACAATTAGCTCAAAATGGAAGTAACCCAAATTGCATCTTGCAATTGATAATACTCTATTTCTTGCCCGCCTTAGCCATCTTTGTTACGAAGTCTTTACCTGCTTTAAACTTAGGCACTTTACTCGCTTTGATTTTAATAGTCGCACCTGTTTGCGGATTACGACCATTCCTTGCAGCTCTTGCACTTACAGAGAATGTGCCGAATCCAACCAATGTAACTTTATCTCCTTTCTTAAGGGTGGCAATTACGGCCTGCGTAAATGAATCTATAGCTGCATTAGCTTGTACCTTGGAAATAGATACATCTTTGCCCATCTTCTCAATTAGTTCTGCCTTGTTCATATTAGTATGATTTTTTTGTAATGCTATAATACAAAAAGTCGGGAAATTATTATAGTTACCTTCGCATTGACCTTTGATTATGGAGTATCCCAACGGTGAAGTACACCCCATGCTTTTCAATAAGTTAACCTACCCCATATAGTACATCTTCAACTGCCCCTTACCATTTGCATCAATCTCTCTGAATTATTGCACTACAACTTTTTTTCTAATGAAGCGATCATTCCCATCAGAAATAGTAAAGAAGTAAATGCCTGCGTTAAGATTGCCTATATCATATTTCAGCGATTGATCTCCGGGATACAGCTTGCCAAAGTTCCTAGTAGCTACAATCTGACCAAGTGTATTTGTTACCAGTAATTTTAATTCGGTAGAATTATTAAGTGAAAAATATAGTACTATATATTCATTTGCTGGATTAGGGTAAATAGTCAATGGGTTTGCATCTTTTATGTCATCAAGACCAACTGGGCTGCATTGGGTAGATGCCACATATTCCCATGTTCTTACCGGGGGTTTGTAGCCGCTATTCAGCGTATCTTGGTATACTTTCTTATTTGGGCATATCAGGTACAGCGTTGGAAAAAAAGTAATGTTGTAGCTGGTCAGAAAATCATTGAGCGGTATACCTGTTGGATTCATTATCGAGGAAAGAGTGCCGGTTACCCAATCGCCCTGTGTGTTGGAGCCCGTTCCCTGCAGGTCTGCAAGTGTAGTAGTGCCGTCGCCCTCAATTTCCAATACCTTCCATGTCTGGTCACCGGGTATATCGTGTTTTGTATAAAGGCTGTCCATTACCCGCGATGTGTGATACAGCCAGCAGGGATGGCACCACGTGGCAAACACATCAATAGCCACATATTTGCCTGAATCAAGGTAAGTGTACAGGTGCTGGGTATTGCCATTAATATCAGTGAAAGTAAAGTCGGGGGCGGTAGAGCCATTGGCAAGCTGCGCAAAAGAAAAAGCAACGTTACATATTGCTATCATAAAAATCAACAGCCCCCTTATCATAACCATTACATTTTGAAATCAAAATTCTTATTGCACTACCAGTTTGCTGTAATAGCTTTTACCTGCGTCATCATTTAAAATGAAATAATAACCGCCTTTAGCTATTCCAATGAGGGAGAATATGGCTTTCCCGTTTTTGATCGTTGGTTTTAGTTCTATTGTTCTCCCACTATTGTCTGTTAAGTAGCAATTATTGATGTTGTTCATCCTGCTTAATGAAACGGTGAACTCATTGGTTGCAGGGTTTGGGTACACTTCAATCACTTCTTTACCGGCTACAGCATTAACAGAGGTGGGTAGGGTGTAAGTTCCCTTCACATACATAATTTTGCCTGTGTTGTCATCTTCCCAAACGATGTGGATGGCGCCGGGTGACATAGCCACATCGGCATTCATGATTCCGCTGCCTGTTGCACCTGCAACAGTGGTATATCCGGAAAAACCTGATGAAATATTATTAGTGTAAGAATAAACAATAGACTTACCGGTGGAAGTATTTTGAAGCCAAACTACAGTGGCGGCATTGCCGGCGTTGGCTATCCGCGGATAGTTTTGGGACAAAAGCCCGCCAAACATGCCCGTGATACCGTTACCGGATGTAGATACAGCACTGACAGACGAGCGGCTAAAGTATACTAATGAAGTACCTGATTCACTGCTCATAAATACCGTATATATAGTATCGCCGATTGCAAAGCCACCGGGCCCGCTTGCAGGACAGGAACTAATGAACCAGTTTGTAGTATCAACAGGCATTGTATTCGGAAAAGTCATTCCCCCGTCTGTTGAAATACCCGCATACATATCCCTGATGTTGCTCAGGTCGTTGCGATAAAGCATAATGGCCGTGCTGCCGCCTGAAGACAGGATGGTAGCAGGGCAGCAATTGCATACCGTGCCTGTAGTACCACTCGCCAAAACATCTGTGGAAAATGTAGCTCCATAATCTGACGACCTGGCCACTACATAATGTGCATTATTGCATGAGGCGTTAAATTTCATGAATGCAACGAGTGGGTTGCCATTAGCGGTGGTAGTTACGATCGGGAAACGGGAATTGTTTGTATCGATATTGTCCATTTTGACAGGCATTGAAAAGGTCGTTCCGCCATTATAAGAATGGGCAAGGTAGGGATAAGCTGTGCTTACACACTCCGGCGTTACCTGCATGCTTACATAAACAGTATCGCCAAAAGCTGCCATTGCCGGGCCTGCCCATGACTGCGCAAACACAGTAAGGGCGCCGCTGGGAATAACAGGCACGGTAAAACCTGTTCCGTTCCATTTTGAAAAATAGGCGCGGGTGTCTGTTTCACCCCACAGGATATAGGGGTCGCCAGTACGGTTGATCGCCACACGTGGGTGAAGATTGCTTCCTGCAACACTGTAAACTGTGACCGGGGTACCCCATGTGATGGTTTGAGAAATAGCCTGAAAACTGCTGATAAGTATAAGTAGGGAAGTAAAAAGCTGTTTCATAAACTTTGAATTTTATTTTAAAATAAAGCTTGCCAGATACAAAGCTAAGGGTAAATTATTTCCATATGTCTATCTAATCGGAATAAAGTTAGAATATCAGAATTATATAAACATGACGAAAATCATGTTTTCTGGTATTCTATTTCAAACCGCATAAATGACGATAAAAATTATTTCGATAGTTATGGCAATTTATTTTGCTCCTTGATTATTAGTGTGGTAGCAATTCTTTTATAGGTATAGGCACTTAGGTCGCAATATCAATCCTTTGATAACAAGCGTATTGGATCATTTTTGACCATTCTTTTTATAAGGGTATCAAAGATTACCCCCATTTTTTGTCTTCTGTTATATCTAAAGTGATATTCAT
>CAIUZK010000074.1 GCA_903903635.1 uncultured Bacteroidota bacterium | reverse complement strand
TTGAGGGATTGCATGAAGGCTTCGTGCTCGGTGCGGATGATGGCCAATTTGTCGGGATAGGATAGTTCGGGGGTTGGGTTTGAATAGGTTGTTGGGGGGTGTGGTGGTGCTGGCGCTGCCTTTATTTCATCGGGGGCATATGGATCCGGATCGCTGTGGGGAGGATTTTCGGACCAATGCACTACGTCTTGTATGTCGAGCTGAGTTTCTTTTACATTCTCTTCTTTTTTGGGTATGCAGCCATGTTCATCGAGTTTACCGAGCAGGATGGAGCGGCTGCTCACTTTTGCCTGGGTCCTGATGAAGTCATCGAGCATTGACTGGACTTCGAGGGCTTTATCGGGGTTCTTTTGGTTTACGAATTCCATGAAGCGGTTGCGCAGTTCGATGGTTTCGTTGAGGGCATTGCCTTTGGTGAGTTTGCGAACAAGGGCGCCGAGTTTGCAGACGTTGTTGACCTCGTCGTTTGTTAGCTGATTAAATGCTCTTTCTGGCGCCAATAGTTTTTCCTGATAATTGGTGAGCAGGAGCCAGGCGTTTTCGGTGCCGATGGATGGCATGTTTTCAGTGCAGCTTTTGAGTCGATCCCAGGCGTTATCGGCGGCCCAGTAATGGACAGTGCGGCGGCTGATGCCGAGCATTTGCGCGATCTCGGTCTTTGTCAAATTTGTTTTGATAAAGAGCGATTCGGCGAGTTCTTTTAAATCTTGGTTGTTTTTCATATCAGAATTTTAGGATTAAAGAATTTTCAGAATGATTACCGGATTTATGAAAAGGACGGTTTGTTTTTCGCGCATAAAGTTCCGACGGGTATATGGATTGGGGAAATTGAAAATCTATGACAGTACGGATTTCGTACTATGACAGACCGTATACGATCTATCATAGATTTTTTTTCGGGGCTAAATGGTTGGTAATTAGTGGGGTATATGTTAGAAGAGACCACCGGCCCCGAAGGGGAGTGCTTTTGGGTCAAATTTTCTGCTTTTGCAGCTAATATGAGCGGGAATTATTATGCGTGGCTTATGGGGTAACTGCCTGGTAATTTCAGTATTTCGTGCGTTACAAACGCACTACCGGGGCATTCGCGTTATAAACGCGAACGAGGGGGAAACGTATGAGTAGAATGTGTTCGTGCATTACAAACGCACTACCAGTGCATTCTCCTTATAAACGGGAACAAGTAAAAAACGGGCTTACTACCTACCAGATATAAAACATACAAAAATGTTTGAAAAGGCTTGCTTTTAAACGGTATAACTTCGACCAGTGCGGGTTGCCAGGCAGACTACAGGTTTATAGATAAAACAGGTTCGGCAGAGCACAGGCCACTTGTTTTTGCCGGTATTTGGTATCGCTCTGGAAAATCCCAAACTATCACGCCATGTGTAGAATATTCAGGTTTCAGGTTGGGTCTAGGGTATGAACTAAATTCAATGGGCATCGCCAACGGTAATGGTGGCATGGAAGTGAGCCTGAAGTATATATTGCCACCGAGGGTGCAACCGGCAACGAAGTAAATTCCAAATTCCAGAGTCCCAAGTCCGAAGTTACCTATTCAATATTATCAATTTCTGGTAGGCGGTTGTTTTATATCCCGTTGCTGTGGCTATATTCAGCCGGTATACATACATGCCGGGTGGTAACTTGCCGCCGCCATCGGCTGTGCCATCCCAGATAATACCGGCTGTGCGGCTGCCTGTTGGCGTGAGGGCCTGGTCTATTTTTTTTACCAATGCCCCGGCTACATTATAAATGGTTATCTGCACATTAAGTTCCTCATCGGGGTGGTTGTGTTCGAATACAAAATGGGTGAGATTGCTGAAGGGGTTGGGGTAGTTGCCAAGTTGCTGTATGTCCATGATCTGCCCGTTAACAACCACAAAATTCACGTCGCCGCTGCCCGTATTGTTATTTACATCCCATGCCTTTACTGTTATAGAATGAGGCCCTTCGGTCAGGCCGTTCAGCAGAAAAGATACAAAACCATATTGATAAGAATCGGGCGCCGTTACATAATAATTGTTCAGTATGTAGGGTGTATTGATGTTGCCATCAAGTACTGCGGTAAGGTCGTGCCCCACTTCTGTTCCTGATACATTGATGCCGGTTTTGTCGTAAAGGGTTACGAACAGCGAGGTATTGCTGCCGGTAATACCGCCGTTAAGAAACATACTGTCGTTAATATATGCCTTTACTACCGGAGGCTCATTGTTCAGTACAGGATGATCGGAGAAGCCGCCAACAATAATATTACTTTCAGTTCCGGCAGCATCAGTAATTTCATTATTGGCATACATACTGATTTTGCCATTGCCAAATGAATAGTTGAGGTCCTTTGGGGTGATGAAGGTAAATGAGAACCGGCCATTTGTTACCGAAATCCGCCCCCTGTACACAATGTTGTTCTGCACACTGAACGTATCATCGCATCCTGATATCGTTACTATGCTATGTGGCTTGTCGTATATCGATACATAAAGAAGTCCGTTAAATCCGGTCAGTACATTGCCATTGATATCGTGTACATTCCCTTTGAGCAGGTATGCCCCAAGCGCTTTCAATGTGTCGGCAAGTTTCTGGCTGTGCGCGTCAAATACACTGTCTATAGTGACTTTATGCTTCGGGAAATCCGGTATCAGGGCAGGATCTCCCAGCAGCGAAAATTTCCGGAAGTTGATTATTTCCAGAGGGTTGCCTGAAACAAGGTACGTTTCATTCTTTCCCTTTCTGCACGACTCGCCAAATGTATTATACTGCCCGTTTGAGTTTTTCTGAAACTGTGCATAGAGATATTGAATGTTCAATTCATGGTTGGGCCCGGAAAAAACAGCCTGTGTGGTTGTGAGTATGGCAATAACTCCTCCATCCTTCCGCTCTAAGAGTTGCTCGGCAGAAGATACGAATTGCGGATGATCGAACTGGCCAAAATCGCAAGTGGCCGTGACCATAAAGGGGAGCATGTTTTTATTGTTCCAGTTATTAAAATCATCGTTTGTAAGTATGCGTTCAGATGACCAGACTGTTGGATTGCCATGACCGTTATAGTTGATCAGGAAAGTACCGTTAAAAACCTGCTCATCCAATGCTGCATTGGCATCGGGGCATCTTGCCCCTGCAGGTGTAGAGATGATTGGCAGTGCATCCACGTAGGTTTTCTGATTGTTGTAAATTCCTTCACCATAGAGTGCAACTCCGGCAGCCATATCCTGGGCATCGCTCATGTGGTTACCCGCCTGGTCATACTTCTTTATGCCGACGCACTCCTTGTCGGCCATAAAACTGGCTGCTATCCGCCATGGGCCCAGTGTGGCAGCCGACCTGTAGTTGATTATCTTATCAACCATAGCATTGGCATCATCTGTATTCCTTGCGGGCAGGCGGCCTATCCCAATATCAAGAGCGTTAACAATACCCGGATTTCCGATATTCTCTGAATTGTCCAGGAACCCAAAGAAATCATCGGTACTAAAGGCGTCATCTGCTTTCATAGATTCTGAGGATTCAAATACCGGCAAAAAATCAGTGTTGTTTGAAAGCCGGTTTTTGAAATCATATGATGCGCCTCCGAACAGCATCAGGTAATGCGGCATTTTGCTGCTGTCACTGCCTGCCCGGTCATAAAACATTTTTGCAAAATCGCGGATTGCGGATATATCCTGCCTGCCGGAAGCAAATTCATTGAAAACCTCATCGGTCGTAGCTGTTACTACGTTCATATTGTCGTATGAGCGGTGGTAGGATGCCAGTTTTTGCGCCTGTTCATAAAATGCAGGATTGGTTACAATGATCAGGTCGGCCACAGTTTCGCCGTGCAGATTCTGATTGCGTACTTTTTTTATAAAAACCGGAGCCGGCAGATTCGTTGCATTAAGTGCTGCAAATTCATGCAGCCTTGAAGCCTCCTGTGTGAAATTGTAATAGCTGCCATCAAAATTACCGGTCAAAATTACCGGTTTCTGTGGATCGGTTACATCCCACACAGTTGTATTATTGCCGGCACTACCCAGTTTATAATTTGCTATATGACCAGCGCCTACGCTCTGCCAGTCCCTGAATGCCATCTGGTCGCCACTCATAGTGAGGGCAGCACGGCCATTCAGTTCTATATAGTTGAGGTAGCCCATGCTTGAGGCGTCGGCAGGATCGAATTTTATAGTTACACTGGCGACGGATGAATTGCAGGCTGCTGTGCCGCCAACATAATTAATGTTAATGGCATTACCATCGGCAGAGGAGGGTATAGTGAATGTGGAACTGCCGACAGTATTACCATTGATATCGGCCGTGAAGCTGCTGTTCGTAACGCCTGAGATTACGGCAAACGATACAGCGCAATACATTTGGTTTGCCATGCTGCCAATGCTGAAATTGAACGATTGGGTGGTGTTACCAAGCTGGGAGCTAAAGGTCTCTCCATACCAGATCCTGCCGAGGTTAGCCGGATTGATCAGCTCGTTTTCGTGCATGTCGTAGTAATTGTAGCTGGTAACAATTTGATTAGCTGCAGGCAGGGCTGCCTGGCTTGTGACACGTGCGCCTGGTCCTGAGTCGAATGAAATGAAGTAACAGGAAGTATCGGAATAGATGTTTACCTGGTGTATGAAGCGCTGGTTGATGCTGTCTTTATACCATGCGGTAGTCCCAAGCGCATAAAAGATCACACTTTCACCCTTATCAAAAATATTGTCGCCATTGTCATTAACCAGCAGGCTATTCTCCAGCAGGTCAGAAGGGCGGGGTACTGCATTATCTTCTGAAAGCATATAGCCGCCGTTGCCAACGATACGGATATTGGCTGGATTTATGGATTCCGGCTTTAGGCCAAGGCCCGAGATAAAATTGTAATCGAGTTTATAAAAACCAGTATGGGTTACCCCTATTTTATACCATGTGCCTGTGCTGAGTGCAGAAGTGCCAACATCCGTGGTTTTTGGTTCAGGCCTAGCCTGGGGTTGTGGCTTTTCATCAATAGTCAGTTCATAGCTGGTTACCTGCCTTATTCTGCCGGATTCACTAACAAATGCCGGAATACGGACGACTGCAAAAGGTTGTTTACGATCCATGCCCAGCATCACTTCAATTTTAGCAGGGTCTGAGGTCCTGGTATCAGCCGGCAATATAACGGTACCTGAATAGACAACTTTGCTGATGGCCACATCTGGCAGCGCATAGTTGCTCAACCATATCCTGTTAATGATATAGCCCGAATGAATTTGGACAGCATTTACAGTGCAGGGTATAACCCGGCCGTAAGCCCGGTTCACCAAAAAAAACATAAAAAGAAGTGCAATAGGTGTGAGATTATTTTTCATATTTCTAGGAGAGCTGGATAATTATTGGGGTTCAAAAAAACGGATCATAAATCTGTTAATGGAATTATAACGTAATAGTATTGGAAATATTATATGGCGATTAGAAATCGGCTGTGAGTGCAAAGAGAAGTACCGGCAACAAATAGCGAAACTGCCTTCCATTTATATGGCTGGCGCTCCTCAGCCTGATCATTGAATTTTTAGTTTACGAGACCGGGAACCACGGCCTCAAAGTCTGGATTAGTTTAATGAAGGAATTATCGGTACATCGGTGGTAGGATGTTTCTATTTCTGGATACGAGAATTACTGGCTTCTATCAGCTTTATCATACGCTAAAGGTATTATCATATTCTCAATTATGGTATTTACCGCAAAATAATGCAGAACCGCATTACCGGACAACATTTTTTATATATTAGCCTGCTATCAACTCCTCCCAATACTCTGCACCGCGGCGGGTGTGGGGTATAACAATGGTGCCACCAACTATGTTTGCAACTGCGAAAATCTCGTAGATCTCTTCGGTGGTGATGCCCTGTTCGTGGCATTTACCCAGGTGGTATTTGATGCAGTCGTCGCAACGGAGTACCATACTGGCCACGAGGCCGAGCATTTCCTTGGTTTTGGTGCTGAGTGCGCCTTCG
Organism: uncultured Bacteroidota bacterium; assembly: GCA_903903635.1. GTDB lineage: Bacteria > Bacteroidota > Bacteroidia > Chitinophagales > Chitinophagaceae > Nemorincola. The sequence goes on along the minus strand of CAIUZK010000074.1, from coordinate 3,042 downwards.
GCATAGGTGTTGGTATCGAGATTGAAGAGGCGGTTTATCACCTTGTTCTGCTTGCCTAGTATTACCTCATTCATTTTGGCGCGATAGTCGTTGAATTCCTTTATCTGGCTCATTTTTTTTAAGTATAAAGTCGAAAGTTTGGGTGTTTTTAGTTCTTGATAGCCTGCCTGCCAAAGCAATAACAGATGAAAAAGATCGGGAATTTGGGCAAATAAATTCACAATTATAAAGTGAAAAATCAAAAATAACGAATAGCAGTTGAAACAGGGTTACTTTTGATCATCGAATTTTGATAATTGATTATGGGAATTGAACAGACTAATCTGAATAAGTATATAAGCTCCTCGGGGTTTTGCTCCAGGAGAGAGGCCGACAAACTGATAGAGCAGGCCAGGGTAACAGTAAACGGGGAGCTGGTTTTGCCAGGCGCTCGTATCAGTACAGGTGATGTGGTGGAAGTAGATGGGGAGCCCATAAAAACCTCGAAGAAGAAACCAATCTATATAGCCTTCAACAAGCCTGTAGGGGTAACATCAACCACCGATATCAAGGATAAATCGAACATTATCTATTTCATTGGCCATCCGAAACGCATATTTCCAATAGGCAGGCTTGATAAGGATTCAGATGGGTTGATCTTCCTTACCAATGATGGAGATATTGTGAATAAGATATTGCGGGCCAGCAATAATCACGAGAAGGAGTATATAGTGACTGTGGATAAGGCCATCACAACTGAGTTTGTAAGGCAAATGAGCACGGGTGTGCCTGTAGAAGGCAAGATAACCAAGCCTTGTTTTGTGCGGCAGGAAGGAGGGCGCAGGTTCCGCATCATACTTACGCAGGGGCTGAACAGGCAGATCAGGCGCATGTGCCAGTACCTGGAGTATAGGGTTGTTACACTCACGAGAGTGCGTATCATGAATATTGAATTGGCTAATCTGCCTGTGGGCAAGTGGCGCTATTTTACACTACCCGAAATTGAGAAGCTGAACCAGATGGTTGCTGAATCGAGCAAGACAGATGGTGGTAGTGCTAAAAATGAGGGTGGAGAACGAGCCAAAGTCCAATACATACCCAAACGTAAAAAGCCTGCAGAGACCGGTGATAAAGTAAGTGGAGAAAAGGGGCACAAAGCTGGAGGGGATAAGGCGAAGAAACCTGCGCCGGTAAAAGCAAGCAGGCCCAAACCAGAGCGGACCAGTAAAGTAATAGGTGAAAAAGGTAAGGGGTCGAGAGGCAGTAAGTTTAAGGATTTCAGGGGTAAGAAAAAGTAACGTGTGGGTCGCTCATTTATTAGTACCCGAAACTAAAAACATAATTTTAAAGTTTTGACGAATAAGCTGCAAGCCGAATTTGGCAATATTGATATCTACCTTTTTGATCAACTGCTTAAAGGGCGGTTTGATCATTGCAGAAGGTTGCTGGATGCGGGTTGCGGTGGTGGCAGAAATATTTATTATTTCCTGAAGAAAGGCTATGAGGTATTTGGCGTAGACCAGGAAGAAAATGCAATTCGGGCAGTAAAAGAACTTTCCCTGCAATTGGCACCTCAAAACCCAACCGATAATTTTGTCGTAGCTAAAATTGAGGATAGACCTTTTGCTGATACCTTTTTTGATCTTGTTATTAGTAGCGCAGTATTGCATTTTGCCTGCGACAAAGCCCATTTCGAAAATATGCTGCATGCCATGTGGCGGAAATTAAAACCAGGTGGCTATTTCTTTGCAAGGCTTGCCTCTGATATTGGTATTGAATCGCTGGTGAAGTCTGTGGGTAATGACCGTTACCAGTTGCTCGATGGCTCGGTAAGATACCTGGTGAATCACGTTATGCTTGAGGAATATACCCGGCAACTTGGTGGTGAGCTATTTGAGCCGATCAAAACAACCAATGTCAGCAATCTGTGCTGTATGACCACATGGTGTATCAGGAAATTGTAATGCTACCTTTTAAGGATTGTTATTCTGCTATAAGTTCAAGGAATTTACTGAGGCCCTTCAACTTCTGTTCGTCCAGGTAGAATTTTATGTTGTCTGTATAGTAAGTCTTCAGGTCGTAATACGGGAATGGGTTTTGGGCGATGATCTCATCAAGATGATTTAGACCTAATGCATTGGCGGCATTAAAGGCAGCAATGAAGTCAGCAGGTAGTTCTTTTCGGGCAATCCACGCTGCAAAAATAAAATCCAGTCCTGTGTAGGCTTTCCAGGCTGAAGAGAGGTCGTAAACGTATTCAAAGTTGTGCAGTTGCTGAAGTGCGCGGTCGCCAATAATTACCCCGGCATTACTGCCATTAATATAGTCTATGTAATGCTCTGAGGCCTGCTTGTATTCCACGTCCTGTTTCCAGTGGCGCTTTAGTAAAATCTGTGCAAGTTTAACTGAAGTACGGGACTGATAATCGAGGTAAACAGTTTTGATCTCTTCGATGGGTACCTGGCTGAATAGCGCAACCGATACCACATTTCCATCGGTAGCAATGCCATAATCGCTAATGATGTGTGCACCGGGAATACCAGGCATGGCAGCGACAGGTAGTAGGGCAAGATCAATAAGGCCATCCTGCAGGCTTTTTGCCAATTGGGACGGGTAATCGACAATAAGTTCTATATCATTAATTATGCTGCTGCGCTCTATGCCATAAAGCAATGGTTTTGTATTCAGATAACTAACTGCAGCAACTTTTATCTTTTGGCCCAAACCCTGATTTTAGGGTGCAAAGATAGGTGAAGCGTAAAATATATAATGCCCGCACGGGAGATATTTTTCAGCTATCAGTATTGCCATATTGTAGTTATTGTGTAATATTTTGAGGAGGGGAGGAACCGGGTGTAAAATATATTTAGAGGAGAATATTTTTGGGCTATATTTGAAAGTAAATGATACTTAGGAACGAAGGAAATAACTCCCACCATCTTACTCGTTCTATCCCATTTTTATTTCGTTGCAAAAGTCTTTAAATAATTCATTATTCGCAGATTTTACGCCTCATAAAACATGCCTTCGCTAAAGCTATGGCAGTTAATAAAAGAAATATAA
>CAIUZK010000073.1 GCA_903903635.1 uncultured Bacteroidota bacterium | reverse complement strand
TTGTTGCTCACTAAGATATATTGTGGGTTAAAGGCAATAAACACAGAAATAGCCCGGCGGGCTTAAACTTGAATAGCCTGGGGCACAAGCCCCAGGTAAAATAATAGTTCAACCCAACCCGGAACGGGTTGAATATGGTGGGTGTACTTGAATTTCAACTACTTGGTATTTTTTCATTTTCAATAAATTCTATGTATTATTAATATCTGGCATAGTTTTTGTGGCTTATTGGCTATCCTCCCTGTACTTTCTATTATTATCACTCACCCTCCAATATCTGTTTCATGAAAAAAATCTGTACACTGCTTTCTATAGTTTTTTTTGCCACCGCTGCCACTGCCCAGCAGGCTCAGAAAGGGCTGATATTTACACCCGGTAGCAAGGTAGAGGCGCAATCCATCTCCGTCCCATCATTACTAAACACCACCGCCACGGAGCCTCAAGATGCCAAAGAAGGCCATAAGTCCACATCATGGCCCGGCCCTGGCGGGCGCAGGTGGTATGATTATGTCGGATGGACTCAAACAGAAGGAGGTATTTTAAATAATAGTGGTTTTGGTACGGATATACCCCATATTGATCTTCCTATCTGGCAGGATACTACTAGTCTTTGGGGATATTTGGGAGGCTCTGGCAATCCCTATGCAGGCAATCCATTTACTAGTGTCGGTTTGGGCTTTGATCCCAGATATCCGAGCTGGAATGACCCCGGGGCTTTCCCAGGAGCTATCGCAGTGACTTCATCTGATTCGTTTATTATTGACTCTGTGATGGTAATCGGGTGGTATAACCGTAATTATACCAAACCCACAATTGTTGATACACTCGTGCTTACGTTTGTGAAAGGTAATGGTTCAACAACAGCCAATAATCCAGCCAGCTTTTTTACTGATCCTTTATTATTATCAAACTATGGCATCACATCCGGCCATCTCGATTATCTTTCATTGGGCCATGACAGCCTGAATAATAGGGCAGGTAATCTATCAGGCGGCACAACCATATCTGTTCCGGCATCGCAGGTCTATAAATTTCCGCTAAAGGTGGTCGATACCAATAATTCTGATTGCTATACAGGAACTCAGTATCCTCGTCCTGCGGCAGATCATCCCAGTGAGCCTATCATCAATTTCCCTGTAAGTGCGGGAAATTATGCTGCTATGTCGGTATCATTCATTAGCGGAGATACCTTGCCCGCTACCTACCTGCCATCCGGTTACCGGGATACAGTTCGTTATTCCGATGGCACATCAATTCTGGGGTATAAGCATGGTGGTTTTTCAATGGCAGTAGCTTATATTGATTATTCAGGAGTTCCTGGTTTCCCTCCATACAATTGGGGTGCAGGCGATCATACTTCCGGTTACTTTAAGAAAGAAGGCGCCAGCGGCGCTTACTGGGGTGGCTTGTACGAGCCTAATTGGAATTTATCAACCGTATCCGGTACGCATGCAAGTAAGCTGCAATATCCTGAAATTGTATATCACATAAAATGCACTACTTGCCCGCTGGATTGGGGGCCTCCAGACCGAATAACCAATCAAACCTCCTCCGCTGCCCTCAGTATTACTCCCAATCCCGCCAATGATGAATTGAATATTACCCTTACCGACAATACACCCGCAACCATCACCCTTACCAATATGCTGGGTCAGGTTGTAGCTGCTCAGAATGTTACTGGCGGTCACACTTCTATCAATATTGCAGCTTTACCAGCAGGCATGTATGTTTATACATTATCAGCTAATGGCGGGCGTACTACCGGTCGTGTAATTGTTGCTCACTAAGATATATTGTGGGTTAAAGGCAATAAACACAGAAATAGCCCGGCGGGCTTAAACTTGAATAGCCTGGGGCACAAGCCCCAGGTAAAATAATAGTTCAACCCAACCCGGAACGGGTTGAATATGGTGG
>CAIUZK010000072.1 GCA_903903635.1 uncultured Bacteroidota bacterium | reverse complement strand
TCCCTAATCCGGAATTCAGATTACATCAGTGAGAAACTCGGAATTCCATATGAAAAATTGAGTAGGCTGTTTTCTAAAAAAACCGGCAAAACACTTGAAAACTTCATTTTGAGACTTAAAATTGAAAAGGTAAAGCACCTCATATACAGTCAGGATTACACACTGAGCGAAATAGCTTACATGCTTGACTATAGCAGCGTTCAATACCTAAGTAACCAATTTAAGAAAGTAACAGGAATTTCCGTATCGCAGTATAAAGAATCTGGGAATAAGGATTGGCTGCCTATGGAAGAAATAATGTAAAAATACCTTTACCGAAAATTACACATCAAATACCAAATGTTGTAACAGATATCTGAAGTGCGGTTAGGATATTTGCATTCAAATTGAAAGTATAGCTTTAATGATGAAGTTTTCTTATTTTTTTAAATCTCACGTATATGCATAAAGCATTCCCGATTTTCTCATTTTTGTTTTTTAGCGCATCGACATTGTTAGCGCAGCCAACTCTTACTTCTGTCACAAATAATCCGGTTGTCGGGGATATGCTGTTTTATCATGTATGTGATACTACCGGAGTTAATAAGGGCGCATCAGGACCAGCTGTAACCTGGAATTTTTCAAGTTTGATTCAAACAGCTCTGGACACAACAGAATATGTTTCCTGTTCGTCAACACCATATTGTGATTCTTTCACTGCAAGTAATATTGTTGCGACGGATCTCCATGGAAATTACAGTTATTATATAATAAACAGTGGTGCATTTTCATACTTAGGGTATGAAAATGCTACTATAAGCCTGCGTTATTCAAATCCGGTAGACTATATATATTTCCCCTTGTCCTATAATAGCACCCATTTTGATGTGGGATTAAGTACATTTTCTACAGGCAGTCTGATGTACAGTGACTCATTTATTTGCGATGGTTATGGCACTCTTATACTCCCTACAGGCACTTTCAATAATGTACTGAGGATACATGAAATTCAGTTCGGAACAGAAATTATCTCCAGTGTTACTTATAACTGGCGAACTGATTATTATTTATGGTACACTTCGGGTATCCATACAGCCATTTGCAATATGGGTTTTGATACTACAGGGACTGGAATATCTCACATAAGTTATGTGGGCTATATTTCTAAAAACACAACAGGAATACAAAATATCAGCATTCTGAACAACTCAGTTGCTTTATTTCCAAATCCTGCTAATAATGAACTAACAATAACAACTAATGAGAATGCATATTCTTCCGTTTCAATATTCAACAGTGTTGGGACACAGGTTTTATACAGTGGTATTAATACGAAGATGACAAATTTAAACATAAGCAATCTGCCTGCGGGTATTTATTTTCTAAAATTAGAAGGTAATGGAGGTAAGTCCATTAGACGCTTTGAAAAAATTTAGCATAATAGAGTTTTAATTTTAAAAAAACGCAATTAAAATTTACCAAAAGAATCCTTTTATTAATAATTGTGCACATTAGTCAATCCTAAATCTTAGTGATAATGAGAATCAAAAAGAACATTGCAGTCAGCGATACTGGATTCATTTTTAATCCTTCTTCAGGCGATAGTTATTCTGTCAATCCGATTGGAATGGATATCGTTAGACATTTGAAGCAAAACAAAGAAATAGTCGAAATCAAGCACGCTATCATGAGTGATTACGTTTGTGATGATGCCACCTTTGAAAAAGATTATTACGATTTCACGATGATGCTTCGTAACTATAAATTATTGGAAGATGAATAAGCCAAAATATACAATTGCAGTTACTGGCCTTAACGCAATAGATAGTCCGGGTCCCGGGTTAGCTATAATTAGGGGGCTTAAGGATGCCAAAAGTTTTGATGTCCGAATTATTGGGCTTGCATATGAAGCTTTGGAACCGGGCATTTACCTGCATGATTATATAGATAAAACGTATCAGATTCCTTTTCCAACAGCTGGGCAAGAAGTTCTTTTTGAGAGATTGTCATATATTAATAGTGAGGAGAATATAGATTTTCTCTACCCAAATTTTGATGCCGAGCTCTATGGTTTCATCAAACTTCAAAAACATATGGAAGAAATACTAGGTATTAAAATGGTATTGCCCACGATAGAGCAGTTTGAAGAGCGGCATAAAGTAAATCTCTATGATTATGGTATTAAGCATGATATCAAAGTGCCGAAAGCAAGGGCAATTTATAGTACAGCGGAGATTCCTGCAGCTGCACAACTTTATGGCTATCCTCTGGTGGTGAAAGGGAAATTCTATGATGCAAAAGTTGCTTATAATAATGAACAGGCCGCACAGCATTTTAATAAAATCAGTGCTCAATGGGGATTGCCGATCCTAATACAGGAATTTGTTCGCGGTTCTGAAGTGAATGTATGTGGTATCGGTGATGGTAAGGGCAATCTTTTAGGTGCAGTTCCTATGAGAAAACTATACATAACAGATAAAGGAAAAGCATGGGCAGGCATTAGCCTTGACAATGAAAGGCTTCTTGAATTGACAAGAAATATGGTTGAAAGTACTAAATGGCAGGGGCCTTTTGAACTGGAGTATGTAAAGACGGTTGATGATGAATATTACTTGCTTGAGATCAATCCAAGATTCCCGGCATGGTGCTATCTAACTGTTGGAGCTGGCCAAAACCAGATGGAGGCCTTGGTAAATCTTGCTATGGGCAAGGAAGTTGAACCGTTTAAGTCCTATAAGGTTGGGACTATGTTTATCCGGTATTCCAATGATCTTATAGTTGACATTAATGAATTTGAAAAAATATCTACAATTGGAGAATTATAAATAGCTAAATCATGGTCAAGAAAATATATGAACGTCCTATCATCCGCCCTTTAAATAGCGGGATGATGAATAAGTTTGGCACTCGTACCGAGTATCTGCCGGTTACACATATTGATGGTGTATCAGTGAAAAGTTTGATTGCCCAATATGGATCTCCGCTGTTTGTTTTTTCTGAAAGGCAGATGCGTGAGAACCTAAGGAATGCTAAGCGTACCTTTGAAAATCGTTATCCCAAAGTTCAGTTTGCCTGGAGTTACAAAACCAACTATCTGAATGCAATCTGCAATGTTTTCCATCAGGAGGGTAGCTGGGCAGAAGTGGTGAGTAGATTTGAATATGACAAAGCACTCCATAACGGTGTACCCGGTGACAAAATATTATTCAATGGTCCAGATAAGACAGATGATGATCTTAGGATTGCTATCAAAAACAACTCACCTATTCATATTGACCATCTTGACGAGTTATATCGTCTGACTGAAATTGCCAGTGAAATGAATGCGAAGCCCAGAGTGGCAATTCGTGTAAATATGGATACTGGGATATACCCAATGTGGGATAGGTTTGGATTTAATTATGAAACAGGTCAGGCGTGGGATGCAATTAATAAAATACTGGCATCGGGAAAACTTGAACTGGTGGGGCTTCATACCCATATTGGCACCTACATGCTGACACCCAGTGCATATGGAGTAGCGGCTGCGAAGATGGCTGACCTTGCCTTAGGAATTAAAAATAAATTTGATACTAAGATACAATATATAGATATGGGTGGTGGTTTCGCTTCCGAAAATACACTGAAGGGCAGTTATTTAAAGGGGTCGGACATTGTACCATCCATAAGTGATTATGCAGAAGTAATATGTACTGCATTGCTCAATGCTGGTTTCAAAAATAATGATTTGCCTGCTTTGTTTCTTGAAACAGGTAGAGCATTAATTGACAATGCCGGTTTTTTACTTGGCAGTGTCATTGCAAATAAACGATTGAGTGATGGGCGTAAGGCAACAATTCTTGATTTCGGAGTCAATATTTTGTTTACATCATTCTGGTATGACCATAAAATTTCCCCTGCACAGGAATTCGGGATGCATACTGAAGATACTGTTCTTTATGGCCCATTGTGTATGAATATTGATGTTATCAGAGAAAATATAACACTACCACCTTTAAATGCAGGCGACCATGTTGTTGTGCATCATGCAGGAGCATACACAGTAACCCAAAGTATGCAATTCATCACATTGAGGCCTGCTATTGTAATGATTGACCCGAAAGGAGAAACTCATGTGATAAAAAATAATGAAACTTTAAAAGACCTCGAACATAACGAGAAAATGCCTGCCTATCTTCAGAAATTTAAACTAACTTAATTAATGTTATTAGGAGCAAAGAATGTAATTGATCATCTCAAAGGCATTGTTTTAAGTTTTTCTCAGATATATTTTAGCAATAGTATCTGGTTAGGAATTGCTTTGATGATAATTTCATTCTTTGATCTCGGAATAGGTACCTCAGGAGTTATTGCTGTAATCACTTGCCAGTTAGCAAGCCTGTTTTTCAACTTCGACCGAGCTTTTATCTTTAATGGAGCTTATACTTATAATGCCCTTTTGGTTGGTTTGGCAATGGGTAGCTTTTATCAGGTCAGCCTACCATTTCTCATTGTTTTGGTGATGGTATCCATGCTTACTTTTTTCCTGACTGTTTGGATAGCGGGAAGACTTAGTTCGTTAGATCTACCATACCTAAGTATTCCTTTTCTGATTGCAATATGGGTTGTACTCTTGGGCTTATCGAATTTCAGCGGGATTAAATTGGCAACAAAAGAAGGTCTTACCTTTCAATCCACTTTTCCCCAAATTTTCAGAATGGTGACCAATGCCATTGACAATTGGCAGGTAAAGAATTTCGTTCATATTTACTTGAAGTCTTTAAGTGCAATAATATTTCAGTACAATGACCTTGTAGGATTTCTTATTGCTATATGCTTATTGGTTCGCTCACGCATGGCTTTTGCGCTCAGTTTGTATGGCTTTGCAATTGGCTACTTGTTTTATTATCATTTTGAGGGAGATTTTACCCCGCTTATCTATTCCTATATTGGCTTCAATTTTATTCTTGCTTCAATTGCTTTAGGCGGCTTTTTTATTGTCCCATCCACTAAGAGCCATTTCCTTCTGCTTTTTATTATTCCAGTGACGGCCCTGCTATTAAGTGCCTTACATACAGTTTTCGGGCACTTGCATCTTCCATTGTATTCACTTCCATTTACTTTAATAGTATTATTGATGTTGGGCGTATTACAAATGAGGCGATTTTCAAAGGGTTTAGAACTGGTCACGCTACAACAATATTCACCTGAGTTGAATCATTACAAGTCATTGTATCTAATAAAAAGGTTTGCGAGTCAAACCTATTTTCATGTTTGCTTACCTATCATTGGTGATTGGAATATTTCCCAAGGACACCAGGGCAATATCACACACAAAGACAAGTGGCAATATGCATGGGACTTTGATGTGCGGGATGAATATTTCAAAACCTTCAAGGAACCAGGCAATGAAGTAACAGATTATTACTGTTACGATCAACCTGTAGTTGCCCCTTCTGCCGGGTATATTGTAACCATAAAAGATGGTATCAAGGATAATCTTGTCGCTGAAGTGAACCTTGATGAAAATTGGGGCAATTCAATAATTATTAAACATGCCGAAGGCCTTTATACAAACCTGTCACACCTGAAACCTGGGAGCATAAAAGTAAAGGAAGGCGACTGGGTTCATTCCGGTGAAGTCCTTGCAGCTTGCGGTAGCAGTGGTCGTTCCCCGGAACCACACCTTCATTTTCAGGTTCAATCAACTCCTTATGTCGGTTCATATACTCTGTTTTACCCAGTTGCTTATTATCTGGTAAAGCTAAATGACGAATACTCTTTTCACTCTTTTGACATCCCCAAAGAAGGGCAAATAGTTAGAAATATTACACCTAACGATCTACTTTCGACTTCTTTCGGATTTATACCTGGGAAATCATTGGTTTGGGATATTGTGGAGGGCGATAAAAAAACAAAAAACAAGTGGTCTGTTTTTGTTGACATTTATAATAAAAAATACCTGTACTGCCATAATACAAAATCTACAGCGTACTTTGTTAACGATGGAGTATTGCTCTATTTTACCGATTTTTATGGTAGTAGAAATTCCTTTCTATATCAGTTTTATATTTCTTTTCATAAGGTAATACTTGGGTGTTATAAAGGGGTAGCCCTTACAGATTGGCTGATGCCAGAAGTTTTTTTTAATCCGGTTATTCGGTCAATTCAGGATTTCATTGCCCCCTTTTATCATTTTTTGGATGGTGTTTATAATTTCAGATTTGGGGATGTAGATAACTATATTAATCCAGGACATATTTCATTGGAAACAACTTGCAAGGGAAGGCTGTTTTCAAAAGAGATTAAAGAGATAACGAGCGAAATGACTATTGATAAAACTGGAATTAGAAGGGTGGAAATTAATAACGGAAGAAAAAAAATTACTGGCAATTGCGTTTAATAATTATTATGATTTCTGTTTGTATATTTAGTGCAGGTGCGTCAGCTCAGCAGAAGTATTCTATTCTCCAAACTGACTCCGTAACAAATTCACTTTTCCAGAAAGGTTATTGGAAGCAATTAGAACATTTTGGTAGTAATGCGTCAAAACAGAAGTTGGATTTTTTTGATCTTGATTACAGGACAGGTGTTGCATTCTACAATCGTAAGATGTATGCATTTTCTGAAAAGTATTTCAGAAAGGCCTACGCTATATACCAAACAAAGGATATAGCTCAATATATTTATTACGGACTTATTTTTCGGGGATTATTTTCAGAAGCTGAGAAATTCAATTTGGAAAATCATAAAATTTGTGAAATAAGCAGCCATTATAGAAAAGGAACTGAAAGTCTCAATCTTGATGCTGGGCTTCGGTTCTCAAATGATATGGGAATAGCAGGGAATATACTTTACTCGAATTTGGGACGATTAAGTAAACCAAAACCAAATGTAACTCTTATGCAAAGCATCTTTTATTTACAACAAAAGAATCCATCGGGAGATTATACGCAATTTGAGTATTTTATTTCCCGGGAAGCTTTCACTAAAAATGGTTGGTATTACAAACCATCGATTCATTATGCCTTGACATTATTCAACACTTCTTCAACCGCAATATCTCATTACACCGATTCTATATATTCATCATTGCCACCAACAGGTTTGATAACAGTAAAAAACACAGGAACTGTAAATGACAAGTATACTATTCGTGGAACTAATCATTCTTTCAATCTTGCCTATCAAATAAATAAGAGAAAAGGTCCGCTTACTTTCGGTTTTGAACCAGCAGCACAGGTTGTTTATACCGCGTTTAGGGTTAAGTCAAATTATACTGATTCCGGGATATATGATTCTTCTGTAAATGGCATTCATGTTTTTTCAATTCCTTATTCCGACACTGGTAGTAAAACAAAGGATTCAACAACCATATCATACATAGGTCAGATAGGGATGTCAATTGCTTATACCTGGCCATTAAAGGGGACACCAATATTTTCAAGATTATCCGGCTACTATTTATTTGATAACAAGGGCAGAGATGCGATTGCATGGAATTTCTATTCATTATTAACTGTAAATGATAAATTTTGGATTCATTTTAGTTATTCTTACAAAGGTGCTTTGCCATGGGCGTTTAATAGTGAAGAGATATACTATAATACTTACAACACTGTCAAATCAAGAACTTCACTAACGATACAGTTTATGCCATTAAAGCGGTTTTCACCAATGCTTACCTATCAGTATGAACAGGATTTAAGGGCAACTGATAATATAAAAGTAAAGTACAATTCAATTTACCTGACATTAAAATATAGACTATGATAAAATTAACCTTGATTGGTGTATTCATGTTCGCTGTAACAATCATTCACTCTCAGGAGATTTCTGAAAAGCAGATATCAGCTTTTGAATCCAGTTATACAGCCGAAGCTTCAAAAGATTATGAAAAAGCTATTTCATATTTGAAAGCTCCTGGTATCTATAATGAACGATCCTATGAAACTAATTTACGGCTCGGATGGCTCCATTACAAAATGAAGGACTATTCAAATTCCGAAGCCTATTACAAGCTTGCTACTATTGCTAACCCTGCAAGTATAGAGGCATTGTTGGGTTTTGTTTATCCAACTTCAGCTGTCGAAAATTGGGCTGCAGTATTCGAAACTTATCAAAAAATCCTAACTATTGATCCTAATCATTCTCTTGTCAATTACCGGCTCGCATTAATGTACTATTATAAAAGGGATTATGCTAATGCTGAAAAACATTTGAAGAACGTGTTGGAACATTATCCCTTCGATTTCGATTGCCTTCTTTTAATGGCGCAAACCAAGGTGGCCAGCGGAAAAGTTTCAGAAGCGAAACCGTATTATCTGCGAGCAAAATTATATAACCCTTCAAATGAAGAAATAAAGAAAGCACTTGGCAAGTAATAATATTCTACTCTACGGAGTTTAATACAGTAATGGACATGAATTCGGAAGAAAGAACAGCCGATGCGCGCGATTCAGCGTGGGGGGATTGTGCGCGCAATGTGTTTTATCTCAATTGTGCGCGTACACTATTGAATCCCGGAAAGAATGCGCGCAATTAAGCTGTCTCCGTGCGCGTTTCCTTTGTAGTCCACCCAATCCAGCGGCCTGTTTTTATGTCCAGGCCGCGGGTCCTCATTTCGATGCGCGCAAATTCCTGCGCGTCTATCTTGCCGCTTATGATGTCGAGAAGTAGTTCCGCGCGCGTTCCGTTGAACAGGAAAATGGGGTTCTCTTCGTCAGGTATCAACCCAAGACTTGCCGCAGCCCTGTAGTGATTTAGTTCTTGGTTTGTCATAACAAGTTGGTTTCGTGTTCAATGCTCGCTGGGTAAAATGCAGACCATATTGCCTTCTCCGTTACCTTCAACCCAAAGGCATGCGATGTCTGGTTCAAAGTCTGTAAAAGCTACACTCTGAGAAATGAGCTGCTTGTCATTCCCATCCGTGCAGGTCACGACTGCTGAGCTACCGGTTCTTTTTAGTGTCCACACCTGGAATGCTTCGTTCTTTGATAACTTCCTTTGATACGAGGCAATTATATCGATCCACCAAAAGCAGGAAAAG
>CAIUZK010000071.1 GCA_903903635.1 uncultured Bacteroidota bacterium | reverse complement strand
GAAATAACTCCCACCATCTTACTCGTTCTATCCCATTTTTATTTCGTTGTAAAAGTCTTAAAATAATTCATTATTCGCAGATTTTACGCCTCATAAAAAAGAAATATAACTTCGCAATATGGTGGAACTTATTTCATCAACGTTCCTAAAGGACTTTTCAGGTATATAATCCAGTCACCACCTGCGATTAATATACTTTTAACAGTTTTTTTGTGTGAATACGATTTTTTGACGAACAACAGGGGTTTGAGAAACAATAAGCCCGAGAGTATAAAATATGAATAGCCTGGGCGAAACCCAGGGTGAAAAAATATTTCGAAATCCTACCTTGAAATGGTTGAACAAAATGGACTATCCGTATTTGGATATAGGAATGGTATAAACAACCCGCCAACTTTGATCATATACTTTCCGGCAGGGTTATTTATAAGTGTTCATTTTTTGGCAAGTAGTAACGCTCTGATATCATCTCCCGTTTGAATGAACTCACCTGGTATAATTCCATCAATGTTTACTTTGCCTATCGAATACCTGATTAATCTTAGTGTAGGAAAACCAACTGCTGCGGTCATCCTGCGGACCTGCCTGTTTTTTCCTTCGGTAAGCGTAAGGCTTATCCATGATGTGGGAATATTTTTTCTGTAACGGATAGGTGGTACACGTTCTCCGATTCCCGGGTCTTCAGTTAGTCTTTTGGCAATTGCTTTTTTTGTACGGTATGGTTTACCATCAAGGCTAATGGTTACCCCATTACTTAGTTTCATTAATGCTTCATCAGTTACGGCTCCATCTACCTGCACATAGTAGGTTCGCTGATGTGCAAATTGCGGATCAAGTAATTGGTGTGTCAGTGATTTATCATCGGTAAGCAACAACAAACCTTCACTGTCATAATCCAATCGTCCTACGGGATAAACATTTTTTGACAGGCCGGTAAAAAAAACTGCGAGTGTTTTTTTATCTCCCTCTTCAGAAAACTGGGTGAGTACCTGGTAGGGTTTATGGAAGATGTAGTATTGAAACATAAAAAACAATTCGTTGAAAAGCCGTACTGGTAAAGGGTTTCAGGTAGGGGCAAAAAAAAGTCCGGCGAGGTTGTGGGCTGCCGGACTCTATAAAGGATGGGTTAGTAAGCACAATCCTTACACAATATTAAAAAGAAATTTTACTATAAAAAAATATTTAGCGATTTTTTTCAAAATACTTAAAAGATATTGACACCTTATCCACAAAGTAAATTGCAGCTAAAGAAGAACCATGTGTAATGCTCTTGTACTTTCTCCTGAATGAAGTGTGATTATTGAGTGCAAATATTTTTGAAGTAGTATGAATTTTGTAACAAACGAATCGCAGACTGCAATTCATTTATTATGTGCAGGCTTTATTTTGCAATGCTTCATCATGAGCTCATGTGGCAAAATAATTCTGTTCAAAAAAGATGTTGCTAACTATACCTTGGGCTGGTGAGTTGTTCTCTGCAATGTCATCACTGTTAAAATACGGATGTGGCCAGGGGCATTGATCTGAGGTTGGAATTACCAGTCCTTTTGCAACTTAACAGGTACGCCCTTTTCTTTTTTATTCTTGTCCTGCAGTTTCTTTTCTTCCTGTTGCAAAGCATTCAGCAACTGCTCAGCCTGTTGTTGCGATAGCTTGCTGGGCTGGCTTTGTGGTTCTTGCTTTTCTTTATCCTTATCGTCTTTCTGGTCTTTATTGTCCTGTTGCTGGTCCTTATCCTTTTTGTCTTTATCCTTGTTATCTTGTTTCTGTTTGTCTTTATCCTGCTGGTCTTTCTTGTCCTTATTATCCTTCTGGTCTTTGTTTTTATCATTTTTATTCTGCTGATCCTGTTTCTTTTTCATCTCCCCGGCATAGGCCAGGTTATATTTGGCATCAGGATCCTGCGGGTTTTTCCTCAGCGTTTCTTTATAAGAATTGATGGCTTCATCCCATTTCTGCTGCGCCATGTAAGTATTACCAATGTTATAATTTGCAGCAGCCTGCCCGTTTTTATCTTTCGACATTTTGGCGGTGGCCTCCATTATTTTTCTCGATGAATCGTACTGTTTTTGCTGATAATAGGAATTGCCCAGATTGAATAATCCTGTGGTATTGGTCGGATCCTTTGCCAGCGCTTTAGCATAATCCGCGGCAGCTTCTTTGTATTTCTGCTGCTCATATAGCTGGTTGCCCTGTGTCAGATACCTGTTTATCTGTCCGTAACCTATATTTGAAGCAAGCAGTAAAGCCAACAAGAAACAGCCCATCAATGATGCGCTATTTGCCGACCGGGTATTATTGTATTTATGCAACACTGCCATTATTAATTATTTTAGCTTTCCTTTTCGAACCGGGCAAGAGCCACTCGATAACCAGTGCCAGAAAACCGGCCAGCAGGAAGTATTGAAAATAACTGCTGAAGTCGGTATATACTACTGATCCAAGGCTTTTCTGTTCCATAGACTCCAGTTCCATGATCAGTTTATTGGCTACCTCATCGGTATTTTGCAACAGGTTGTACGATCCATGCCCTGCATTGGCAATCGACTTCAGTTCATCTTCATTCAACCTGCTCACTACCGGGTTGCCTGCCTCATCCAGTTTCATTGCCTTTGTTTCCGGATCATAAAGCGTTACCCCCTGTGGCGACCCAATGCCTACAGTATGTACTATTACTCCTGCATCGGCAGCAGTGCGTGTTTTTTCTATAGCTGTTTCGTCATGGTCTTCACCGTCCGTTATTATGATCAGTGATTTGTATTTGCGTTCATTCTGGGTAAATGTATTCATCGACAGGTCGATGGCATCGCCAATTACTGTTCCCTGGGTAGGAACCATATCGGGCGAAACATTCTGTAACAGCATTTTTACAGCGCTGTAATCTACGGTTAAGGGAACCTGCAGATAAGACCTTCCTGCAAAAACAACCAGCGCAATGCGGTCGTTTTTCATTTTATCGGTCAAATGCATGACCAGTTGTTTGGCACGGGTAAGCCTGTCGGGTTGTACGTCATTGGCAAGCATACTCTTGCTTACATCCAGGGCAATGATCACATCTATGCCTTTCCTTTGCACCTTCTCACTCTTATCGCCCATGCGCAGGTTTGCCCACCCTATGATCATTACCGACAAGCCAATTGCCAGCAGAATAAACCGGAACGTGTTCCGGCCGGGTATAAAGCCCCTTATCTGTTCGTTCACCAGGCGTTCATCGCCCAACTGTTTAAGTTTCCTGGCTCGCCAGTATATGGTCATGATATACAGCAGTACCAGCACCGGTAGTAAACCCAGTGCATACAAATATCCTATGTGTTGAAATTGGAACATAACCTTCAGTTCACAAATTTAAACGGGTGAAACTTAAATTCCGCAATAAAGAAATGTGATTTTAATTTTCTTTAACAGAAAGAAATATTTATGCCGGTAAAATCAACAATTCACCGTAGTTTTTCCACCAGGGGCTCATTCTTTCGGTAGCTTCACCTTTAGTTTGCGCTTTGGCTTTTTTTCTACCTCTTCCACACCTATAAGCAATCCCCAGGCCTCCAGTCCTTCAACGCGCTCGCATATCAGTTTTATGATACCGGTAATAGGTATAAACAGGAACATGCCCGGTACCCCCCACAAGGATTGTCCTGCAATAACGGCAATAATGGTAATGAATGGGTTCATCTTTACCCGCCCACCTATTATGCGTGGAAAAAGAATGTTGGAATCAAGCAGGTGCACAATGAACAATCCTACCCCGACTTCAATAGCCATATTACCGGTGCTGTTGGCCAGCGTAACGATCATGCATATTATAATAGAAGTATAGATTCCCAGGTATGGTATAATGTTCAGCACGGCCGCCATTACCCCCAGCAGCAATGCATACTGAACTCCCATGATCAGGAACATGGTACAGTTTACCACACTTATCAGAACCATTTCAATTACGAGCCCGAAAACATAGGCATAAATCATGGATTTGGTTTCCATGATCACCTCATTTACTTTAGGCTGATGCTCGACCTTAAACAGGAAGAGGGCAAATTTCATCAGCAGTTTCCTGTAGTAGAGTATAAAGAAGGTAAAGATCAGCACAAAAACAGTAAGCAATAAGATACTTGTGATAGAGATAAAAACATTACTGATGGAATGGGCAACTGATCCCATGATCTCATTCATTGATTTATTCAGGTACTCAGTTTGCTGATTGTTGTTAATATGTAATTTGTAATGCAGCCAGTGTTGCAGGGAATCCACCATCTGCAGGAACCGCTTACGTAAAACGGGAAAATCGCCCGAAAAACCAATGAACTGCAGCACAAGGAAATACACAAAACTCACCAATACCGATACAAACAATGCAATACTTAAAACAGGAGAAAGTGAGCGGCCAAGATGGAGCTTATTCTCGAAAAACTTATTGATCGGCAAAAGCAGAATAGCAATCAGTAATCCGAATACCAGGGGAATAAAGATATTGGCGGCAATACTTAATATCACACAGGTGAGTGCCAGCGCAATAAGTGTAAGCGCCATTCGCGCATAAAAAGGAAACCGTATCGTATCCATAAATAATCCGGTAATATAATTATATCAAACCTAACTGAATTCCGGCACAGCACAAAACTATTTTATTCTAATGACGAATTATAACGTTTCAAAATACGCCTTGAATGAATTTTGTTTTAATTTGCTTGAAATAAGAAGTGTGCTAAAAAGTTTTTTTAAAGCAGGGATCATAGAGGCAGGCTGCGATGAGGCGGGCAGGGGATGCCTGGCAGGACCGGTATTTGCAGCATCGGTCATTTTGCCAGCCGGTTTCTATCATCCGCTTCTTAACGATAGCAAGCAGGTTACCGAAGCACATCGCAAAGAGTTACGCCCCGTAATACAGGAGCAGGCTGTTGCCTGGGCAGTAGCCATGGTAGATCATACCGAAATAGATCGCATCAATATTCTTAAGTCTTCATTCAAGGCCATGCACCTGGCCATCGATCAGTTGACTATAAGGCCCGACCTGTTACTTATTGATGGCAATTTATTTTCGCCTTACTTTGGTATTGCCCATAAGTGTGTGGTGCATGGTGATGCCATTTACGCCTCTATTGCGGCAGCTTCTATCCTGGCCAAGACCTACCGGGATGATTATATGGTTGCGCTGCATGAGCAATATCCTGATTATGGCTGGAATGAAAACAAAGGCTACGGAACAGCCCTGCACCGAAAGATGATAGTTGAAAAGGGGCTTTCGCCTTACCATCGAAAAACTTTCGGGATATGTATTGAAATGGCTGCGCAGGAAAAAAACAAACAATGATGATTCAGGGGTAAACAAATTGTTTATGGGCGCTCCACGCTGATAATAACATCCGATTCTTCCTTTATCCGCCAAACCATAACCGGGGTATGTTTTTGCTCCGACTCCTTAAGCAGTTTAAGAAATACGGCTTTTGACTTCTTTGGCAGTCTATATATCCGTTGCGATTTCCTGAAGGTAACTGAAATAGTGTCTGCGCCTTTTACAGTTGGCTGCACCTCCAGTACGGTCATCGCATGTACTATTCCCTTTTTGTGTTTATTCTTTTGCAGCGGTGTGGCCCGGCAATCTGTAGCCATAAACAATAAACCCAACAAGCATGCGCCTGTTGAGTTTATCAAAAATTTGCGGAATAACATTTTTACGGACATGATATAAGACTATGGTAGTTGATCAGCGTAGTATTGGTATCTGAAAATAACGGATCAGTTATAAAGGTTGCAGTATCGTTTGGTGCATAAGATGCTGTTGGCTGTATATTATAGGAAGTAACTTTAGGAATATGGGTTCCTGCACAGGATGGGTTTTGCTGCCAGTGAAGCCACGTAGAAAGCAATACCGGTTGGTCGAACATTGCCGGGTCGAATACATATGCCTTGGTGCCTGTAGGTGTCTTGATATTTACCAATGGCGCAACATGATACCACCAGCGGATACAGCAGCCACCCCATTTTTGTGCTTTTACAGATAATGTATAAGCGCCGGGGTAAGCAAAACTGAATATTTTATGTGTCTGGTAATGATAACGGTTATTGATCACATAACACATTTTATGGGCGCGGGCATAACAGCCGTCTTCGCAATATTGGAAGGTAATACAATGATCTACGCCATAAGGGCCGGGTACATTGCAGCACTGATTGGCCAGGTAATCGAACATTAATTGTGCGGTAGCAAAATCAGGAATGACATCGGTAAGGCCGGTTGATGGGGAGGTGGTATTAATAATACCTAATTCCGGCTGATTATTGATCTCATCGAAATTGGCAGCCGAAAGATCTACATTTCTGTTGGTTCCCGGACTTTTCACAATTATTCTCGATTTGAAGGCGATTAATTCAGATTCATTTACTGCCTTAATATCGGATACAATGCCCGACCAGGGGTCAAAGGTTGCTCTCACCGGCTTGTTTTCATTCATGGCAGCTTTCAGGCTGTTCAAAACACCTGCGTCTGTAACGGTAAATTGCTCTGCAAGTTCCCTGAAGATCACCCATGTGGAAGCACCATCCGTTGCAGGAGTTAATGCCAGCACACTTACAACTTTCGATTGACCAACACCCTGTTGCAAAGGTGTGGCTGCAGAAATAGCCTGATCTGTATTCGTGGCTTTATCCATCCTGTTGCAATCATGCCGGTTTTTATTGCAGGCATTTACCACCACAAGTACACCCGTAACCGCAAGTATATACAGCAGTACCGAAAGTTTAATATTCCTTTTATTGGTTGATCTCATCTTTAAGCTTTTGAGGTAATGACTGTTAATAATGTTACAGGGTAAATTGTATTCAGGTTCAATAGTCAGACAAATTACAAACTTTTTTCTTATTTCTTAAATAATTATGAAAATTTGTTTTCCTGCTGATATTTAATAAAATTACTAACTTTCAGGAGTATTTGATTAACTGTTAAAATAAAATTGATGAAAAATATTGTTCTTGTTTTATTGGCCCTGGCTTCCCTGCAATCATCTTTTGCACAATCAGCGAACAATAGTGTGTTCTTAAACGCTGATAAAAATAGCTTGTATGGCCGCAGTTTCTCAGAAATTCCTGCTAAACCTGGTTTTTCCGGCAATGTTAAAGCGCAGTTGAGTGATCTTAGCCTGGTGAAGCTAACCAATGGCTCTGTGCTTATTCACAATGCAACAACCAATAGTAATACCAATACAGCACATCCGGCTATAAAAAGTGAATCTGCAATGCAGCAATTTCATAAGAGGATACTCGGTGTTTTGATGCAGGGTAACCACAACAAGGCTGCCATGAAATCAACTTCCGGCGTGCCATCTGAGCGGGTGATTGCTATTAGTAACAGAGATAATACACTGGCTACCTTGAATGATTCTGTTAGTTTTAAATATGGTGCAAACAAAGGTTCTTCCTACGATTTCAATACTATGATCTATGCCTATAATTATCCTTATTACACTTCACCTGTTTTCAGTTTTGCCGGCATATTCTCCAAACCTCAGCTATTTTTCGATACCATGAGGCATTGGACAGTGAATCCTAATACACTGGTTTACGGATACTATGAAACTGATTATGCCACTTATGATGTCAATAAAAACACTACTGCTTATACAGAGCTGTACAAAGATTCGGCTATCTATCCCAATATGAAATTCATCAACAAATTCACTGTTGCCAATAATATTGATACAGGCTATGCTTTCAATTATATTGCCGGTCATTCCGATAGCGCTTTCAAACAGTTTTATGCATACAATACCATGAACAGGTTGACCAAGGACAGCACCTATGAATATCATGGCGGCTCGTGGCACCTGGTTTCAAAAACACTCTATACCTACAATGTTTCGAATGACCTGATTCAGGTAGATAATTACTCCAATACAACCGATACTACATTTACCTTACCGCTTATTGAGCAGTTGCAGTATATTAATACTTACGATGCCAGCCACCGTTTACTCACTGTAGCATCTAGCTATTACAATGGCACGATATTCGCGCCATATGTGCGCGATACAATGACTTATACAGGTACGCATACGTACCATTCCACCTGGAAGGAATACCAGTATGACCCCATCAATACGTATTGGGCTCCCATGTCTTATATGAGTAAGCACCTCAACCTTGCCGGCTATCCGGACACTGTGTATATCAATGGTTTCGACAGCCTGTTAAATGCCTGGATACCACAAACAATGGACGTAGTGCATTATAATACTTTTAATGATCCCGACACACTGAAGGATTATGAATACAACTTTACCGCTTACCCTGCTACTCCCGATTTTACAACCATATATTATTACCAGAGTTACCTCATCACCACCGGTACGGAGTTGACTCCGGAGATTCAGGATGAAGTTGTTATTTACCCCAATCCGTTGACCGATCATTTTACCATTAGCCAGCTAAATGTTGCTCCCGATGCCCGTATATCTGTTTCGATCATCAATTCGCTCGGGCAAATAATTAGCCGCGAAACAATGAACTGGCAGGGTAACAAGCAAATAGAAACTGCTGCTCTTGCGCCAGGTACTTACTGGGTTCTTATCAGCGATGGACAGGGTAAGATACTCCATCGGAAATCAATTATTAAACAATAAGCGCCTGAGTGAATGATTGCACAAGACAATACAGGTGAGGGCGAGTTTGTGGCTAAGCCTTTGGCAGATGCAAGTAGCCGCATCACAATTAAAAAGGTAAATTCAGGTATAATTACAGATGCCATCGACCTGCTTGCAACGGAAGATCCGTTGGAAATAAGGTTGGAGTATGGACCTTCCGAAGCAAGGATCAGAAAGAATATTTCGGTTACCATGCGCACACCTGGTAATGATTTTGAACTTGCCCTGGGGTTTTTGTATACCGAGGGTATAATTAAAAACATGGGTGAAGTTGCGGAAATTAAATACCTTAAACCACAGAATAATAATATTGTTCTGGTCTCGCTTTCTGAAACTGTTCATCCCCAAATAGCAAATCTTGAGCGTAATTTCTATACCACTTCAAGTTGTGGTGTTTGCGGCAAAGCTTCGATAGAAGCGGTTCGAACAACCTGCTCATTGCCTGATACATTTGATACACTTAGAGTTCCCTTTACACTAATAAGCTCCCTGCCGGGCATTCTGAGATCCAGCCAGGAGGTATTTGAAACAACCGGTGGCCTTCATGCCTGCGCCTTGTTTGATTTGCAGGGAACAATGCTGCTAAGCCACGAAGATGTTGGCCGCCACAATGCCCTCGATAAACTTATAGGCGCTGCACTCAAAAAATCCATGCTCCCATTAGATAAGCATATTCTGCTGCTCAGCGGCAGGTCGAGCTTTGAGTTAGTTCAAAAATCAGTAATGGCAGGAATAAAGATAATTGTATCTGTAGGTGCGCCTTCGAGTCTGGCTGCTGAGATGGCAGAAGAGTGGGGTATTACACTTATTGGTTTTCTTCGTGGCGAAAGATTCAATATTTATTCAGGGGCAGAACGAATCTTGATTTAACTTTGTCACTCGTTCGGGGCAGGGAGAAACACCTTTTCCAGGCGCATAAATTTTGGTTTCAACATTTAATTTTTGATTTATAATGAAGCTCCGCATCAGAGGTAATTCCCTTCGTATCAGGCTTACACGCAGCGAGGTAAACAACTTCGCCCAGGTAGGGTATCTTGAAGAGAAAACTGAATTTGGCAGTAATTCGCTCATCTATGCATTGCAGGCAAAAGAAGGAATTGATTTCATCAAAGCTGCTTTTGAAGGGAATAAGATCACTCTTTTTGTCCCTGCCTCACTTCCTGCCATCTGGGCAGCCAATGAGGTGGTGGGTTATGATAATTCATTGGATACAGACAACAATAATAAGTTGTACCTCTTGCTCGAAAAAGATTTCAAATGCATTGATGCTCCTCCCGGCGAAGATCAATCAGATAATTTTGAGAACCCGCATAAGGTGTGCTAAAGGTATTTCCGGCTAACAGGAAACTGCTTGTCAATAAAACAACAATCCCCGGCCAGGACCGGGGATTGTTGTTTTATGATTTTTATAAACTGAATGCTTAAAAACGTTTTCATTTTACAATATGCTCAACCTGTATTTCTATACTACCACATTGATCATCTTACCCGGCACATAAATGAACTTTTTCATTGGCTTGCCTTCCATATACTTCAGAACAGATTCATCGGCCAGTACGGTTTTCTCAATCAGATCTTTGGGCGCATCAAGTGCAAACTCCATTTCCAGCCTGGTTTTACCATTTACGGCTACAGGATAATTTTTTGAATTTTCAGTGGTATACCTGGCATCAAATTCCGGGAACGCAGCGCCGGTTACACTTTGCTCATGTCCCAGTTTGTGCCATAGCTCCTCGGCAATATGTGGTGCAAACGGACATAAGGTCAAAACAAGTGGCTCCAGTATTGCGCGCTTATGACAGCCCAATGAGGTCAGCTCATTCACGCATATCATAAACTGGCTAACCGAGGTATTGAAAGAGAAACGCTCTATATCATCTCCTATCTTCTTTATGGTTTTGTGCAGCAAGCGCAGTTCTTCATCAGTAGCAGGTTCATCATTTACGATCCAGCCCTTTTGTTCATCGGCATACAGGCGCCAAAGTTTTTTCAGGAAGCGGTGCACACCCTCAATACCCTTGGTATCCCATGGCTTGCTAACATCTATCGGCCCCAAAAACATCTCATACATGCGGAATGTATCGGCCCCATATTGGGCCACAATATCATCAGGGTTCACCACATTGTATTTTGATTTGGACATTTTTTCTACCTCTGCCCCACATATATATATGCCTGCTTCCTGCAAGAATTCAGCATTATTATAGTCCCTTCTGGATTTCCTGAATTCGTCAATATTTAAATTTAAGCCATCGACAAATTTTATATCAACATGCTTAGGAATAAAGTCCCAACCATCAAAATCATCAAAACTAAATTTCTGCAATGATGGGATTTCAACAAGCATTCTTTTAATTAGGTCATCGGAAGAAGAAGATTCTTTGGATTTTTTATAGAAATTATGGGATATAAAAATTGAAGGGGTTGATTCAACTATGGAAAAATCGTACGGCCCATCCGAATCTGATTTACTGCAGAAGCGTTCCTCACTAATAGAAAAGTTAAACAAATATACAAACCTAGAACTACCCTGTATCATCCCCTGGTTCAGCAACTTCTTAAATGGTTCATCAAAGCCAATGTGTCCGAGGTCATACAGCGCCTTGGTCCACATGCGGCTGTAAAGCAGGTGTCCCACGGCATGCTCCGTACCACCTATATACAGGTCAACCTGGTTCCAGTAGTCGGTAGCTTTCCGGCTGGCAAATTCAGTGTCGTTATGTGGGTCCATATACCTCAGAAAGTACCAGCTACTGCCGGCATATCCTGGCATGGTATTGGTTTCGCGTTGGCCGGCCTCGGTGTTTACCCAGTCTTCAATATTGGCAAGTGGTCCTTGTCCCTCAGGTCCTGGCTGGTAGGTTTCTACCATAGGCAGTTCCACCGGCAACTGGCCCAGATGCCGGTCGTTGTGCACAATTGGTTCGTCCACACCATAGGGTATATCATCCACATACATAATAGGGAAAGGTTCTCCCCAGTAGCGCTGCCGACTGAATCCCGCATCCCGCAATCTGTAGTTTACTTTGGGTACACCAATATTTAGTTCTTCTATTTTTTCTATGACAGCTTTATTTGCTTCTCCAATTGTCAGGCCAGTAAGGAAATCGCTATTTTCCAACGTTCCTATTTTATCAGAATAAGCCTCTTTCCCTGAATAATTTTCCCCGAAGATGTTAGTAATCGGTAGGTTAAAATGTTTTGCAAAAGCATGATCACGCTCATCACCGCTTGGCACTGCCATTATTGCGCCGAAACCATAATTAATAAGCACATACTCGGATATCCAAATTGGCAATTTCTTTTTTGTAATTGGGTGTATTCCGTAAGCACCAGTAAAGCATCCGGTTATCTGTTTTACCTCACTCATTCGCTCCCGTTCAGAACGACTTTTTACATACCCTCTATAATTTTCTACTGCCTCAAGATGTTCATCTGAGGTAATAAATCCAACATAGTCATGTTCCGGAGCTAACACAAGAAAGTCAACACCGAATATGGTATCAGGTCGGGTAGTAAAGACCATTACGGAAGAAATTTCGACAGTTGGATTCCTACTATTTTTATATTCCAGTTCGAACGTTATACTAGAACCTACACTTTTCCCTATCCAGTTGCGCTGCATCTCCTTCATGGCCTCGCTCCACTCCAGGTTGTCCAGGCTGCTGATGAGCCTTTCGGCATATTCAGTAATTCTCAGGAACCACTGCCTCATATTCTTACGTTCCACGGGATGACCACCACGTTCACTCACGCCATTTACCACTTCATCATTAGCCAGCACAGTGCCTAATGCCTCGCACCACCATACCTGCGCATATCCCTGGTAAGCCAGCCGGTATTGCATCAAAGCATCACGTTTCGTTTTCTCCGGAAAATTATTCCACTCAGCCGCATCAAAGCATAATGTCTCATCACCGGGGCATGGAACATTTATATTTCCTTCCTTCCCGAAAATTGCTTCCAACTCTGATAATGGGCGGGCCTTATTGGCTTTCTGGTCATACCAGCTATGAAAAAGTTGCAGGAAGATCCATTGAGTCCATTTATAGTATTGGGCATCGCTGGTGCGCACCTGGCGGTCCCAGTCGTAACAAAATCCTATGTTATCCAGTTGTTCGCGGTACCGGGCAATGTTCTTTTCAGTAGTTGTGGCAGGATGCTGCCCTGTCTCTATTGCATATTGTTCAGCCGGCAGTCCGAATGCGTCAAAACCCATTGGGTGCAGCACATTAAATCCTTTCAGCCTTTTGTAGCGTGCATAAATATCGGATGCAATATAGCCAAGCGGGTGCCCCACATGCAGCCCTGCACCACTGGGGTAGGGGAACATATCCAACACATAGCACTTAGGTTTGTCGCTTTCGTTGCTTACTTTATATACTTTCTGGTCGTTCCAGTATTTCTTCCAGTTCGCTTCTATTTCTTTAAAATTATATTCCATACTAAGTTGAAAATAGATTAAAATGATGGGGGATTAGTTTAGGTTAATTATTGGTTGCTTCCTTCATCATAACCCGAAAACAGTTCGGCAAGGTCAAGGGAAAAACCTGGAAGTATGGATGATGTAACGACATCTCCGCTTGTAAGAAGATTCGATGGGGTGTACTTGTTATTTATTAAAGTATAGATCAGTATTGTTTTTTCATACGGCATCACAACCCAATATTCTTTTACGCCCGATTCTTCATAAACTTCATATTTATTCTTAAGTTCTTTTTTATTGTTGGATGGCGATAATACCTCTACTACTATATCCGGCGCCCCGACACATCCCCTGATGTCCAATTTTGAGGGGTCGCATATTACGCATAAGTCGGGCTGTAATACGGTAATAATATCCTTGTCCTTTATAGATTTGCGTGGTAAACGCACATCAAAAGGCGCCACATAAACTTTACATCTGTTGTTGTAGAGAAAATTACCCAGTTTCAGGAATAGTTTTCCGGCTATCTCCTGATGCAACCGATTTGGGGCCGGACTCATTTTGAAAATTCTACCCTTAATCAATTCAACTCTTTCTTCAAACTTCCACTTGTAATAGTCGGCGTAAGTATAAATTTTATTCAAATCCAGATCCGCTAATTCCATAGCATATTTTTTATTCAAAAATAGATAATTTCATGCAAGCTATCATAACAAGATATCATCAGCCCTAAAACTCCAGCACCAGCCCATCATACGCCAGGTGCATCCCATAGGGTAGCCCGCTATCTACTACATCATGAAGTCCTAACTGGTGACTAATGTGCGTAAAGTAAGTATCATCAGCACCCAGTATACCGGCTACTTCCATGGCTTCCTTCAAGGTGTAATGCGATACATGGGGCTCATGGCGCAATGCATTCAGCACAAGGGCTTTGCTGCCCTTTGCTTTTTCCATCTCCTCATCAGCTATATAGTTGGCATCTGTGATGTAGGTGAAATCACCTATCCGGTAGCCCAGTACTTCAAGTTTAAAATGCAATACCCTGATGGGTGTTATTTTCAATCCGTTTATGAAAAATGGCTCATCAGCGTTTATGGTTTTCATATCTATCTGAGGAATGCCGGGGTAGGTAGGCAGACTGAAGATATATTGAAACTCTCTTCTCAAAGCCTGTTGCGTTTCTTCGGTGGCATACACTGCTACCGGACGGTTGGTGAAAAAATTGTATGGTCTGATGTCGTCCAGCCCGGCAATGTGGTCTTTGTGTCCGTGAGTATATATTATTGCATCCAGCTTATGCACCTTTGCACGCAGCATCTGGTACCTGAAGTCAGGACCGCTGTCTATTACAATGCTTGCCTCTGGTGTTTCTATCCATATGGCAGAACGAAGACGGTTATCTTTCCTGTTAGCTGATGTGCAAACAGGGCATAGGCAACCAATAAATGGGATGCCCTGCGATGTACCTGTTCCTAAAAATGTTACTTTCACGGTTATATATCCATTTGGGTTTGTATTGTTGGGTCGGTATCGGCAGTTGGCTCCGATACAAGCTGTTTATACCATCTCAGCATCTCCCCGCTTAGTTCTTCTTCCTTAATTTTTATAGTCGGCAATATCTCAAGCAATGCATTTATTCTGCCCTCAACACTGAAGAATTTATTGATTACCACAACCCTTCTTTCTTCCAATATGCAATAGCCGCTATTAAAATTTCCTTTCTCATAACGGATGATATAGCGGGCCTCATCATAAAGGCCTTCTAATTTTTTTAGCGTGTTTGGCGTATATTTGAAACTCATTAGTATTGATTAAAAATGTTTTTTTTGTCTTTCCAAAGATTTATAGCTGTTTTTTCGTCTTTTAAGTACAGGATTAATTCCTTTTCGATGATTAAAAGTAGAAAATTCGCGGCACTTATACTCATTACTGTTGTTTTATCATTGTTTTGCGGTAGTGTATTGGCTCAGGATGAAGATGATGATGAGCCTCATGGTTTGTATCTGGAAAAACCTCGTGTGTTTTATGGTGGGCTGATTTTTGGGGCAAATTTCGCACAGATAGATGGCGATTATTTCGCAGGTTATCATAAAACAGGGATAAATACAGGGGCAATTGTTTATACACAACTGGCACGACATGTGGCGCTGAGCCTGGAGATACTGTATTCGCAGAAAGGCAGTAAAAGTTCTATGGGCGAATTATCCCCTCATAATCAGTCTATTTATATTGTGAAATATGCCATAAATGCAAATTATGCTGAGATTCCACTCATGATCAATTATTTTGATAAACGGAAAAGTCACTTTGGTATTGGTGTATCTTATGGGCGGCTGGTCAACAGTTCTGAAAATATTACTTATAAACAGGATACAGCCAATACTACAATAAGCCCCGATTTCAATATTTTATATCCTTTCAAAAAAGATGCTTTCGATTTTGTTGCCGGTGCCGAACTGCATTTATGGAAAGGTTTATTCCTGAATGTAAGATTCCAGTATTCTATTGTGCCGGTGCGTACTCAATTGCCTCCTGCCGATTTTGCACGGGCCAACCAATACAGTAACCTTTGGGCGGTAAGGCTCATGTATTTATTGAAATAGATATTTGGTTTAGTATGTGGTTATTGCATCTACAGCAATGATGCCACAGGCCTCTGATGAATAGTGCCAGTTGAGTTTCACATTCAATGGAAAAGTCGCTGTAGTAAGATCAATGCCGCATCCTGATGGTACCCCAGACAATCTTATTATTCCGGGTACACCTGTTACTGTAATAAAATAGCCTTCGCTACAAACAGTCATACCAAGGTCCGGGCCGGTGATGATTCCTGTATTCATATAAGTAACAGTAGTCTTATGGCTCTTGGTACAACCTGTTACCAGAATTACCACAGAGAAGATTGCAATCAGAAAATTTTTCATAAGAGAGATTTAGTATATGCAAGTTAAGAAATAAAATAATACAATTTACATTTGCGCCATGAAGAAAAAATCGCTAAAGCTGTCCCTGAGAATTGATTGGAGTGATATGGATTTGTTTGGCCATGTAAACAACGTATCTTATTTCAGGTATATACAGGCGGGAAGGGTCAATTATTGGGACTCCTGTAATATGGAGAAATTTGCAACCAATTCCAGATCGGGAGCCATCCTTTTATCTACTTCCTGTCAATTCATTAAGCCTTTGCATTATCCGGGTAATATAATCGTTGAAACATCGGTTGAATTCATAAAAACCAGCAGTTTCGGCATTTGTCATAAAATATATAATGATCAGAATGAAGTGGCTGCCGAAGCACATGATGTTCTGGTTATGTTTGATTATACCAAAAACGAAAAAGTGCCCATTCCGGAAGATTTCCGCAAAGCAGTGGAGTTGGTTGCAACAAAGTAAAAAAAACAGAGTGTGTACTTTAATTTGAGTTGCCGGCAGTTCGGGTATCTTATTATTATTGATTTTATAATCCATTCTTTTAGGAGTTTATTCCCCTGAAACGGCAAAATAGTTTACTTTAGCACTTTAAAAATAAAATGCCAAACATAAGTATTTGCATTTATTTTAATATTTAATTTAATACCCATATTATGCATATCACAATAGTATTGCCTGCATACAATGAGGAAGAATCTTTGCCACCATTGTTGCAAAGAATAAATGATGCTTACAACCTTTTCGGATGGGATGCAAGCGTGCTCGTTGTAAATGACGGCAGTAAGGATAATACGCTTGCTGTAGCCACTAATTTTAAAGGTGATATTAAGGTTGATGTGTTGGACATTCAACCAAACGGCGGTCTTGCCAATGCCATTAACAGGGGCATGCGCAAAGCTATTGAAGGACTGAAAGATACCGACATTGTTGTTACGCTCGATGCCGACGACAGTCAGAATCCTTTTTTAATTCAGCGCATGATGCAGCAGATTGCTGAAGGCAGCGATCTGGTTATTGCCTCCCGCTATCAGCCGGGTGCACGCATCAAAGGTTTGAAATCTTCCCGGAAAATGTTCAGTTGGGCTGCCGGAATGCTGTTCAGGGTTTTTGTTGGGTTTGAAGGTATTAAGGATTACACATGTGGTTTCAGGGCCTATCGTGTTGATATGTTGCGCAAAACAATTAATTACTACGGAGATAAGTTCATTACCCAGAAAGGTTTTGGGTGCATGGTTGAAGTTCTGCTGAAAGTTGCCAGTCAGAGCGCTACCATGAATGAGGTTCCTATGATTCTCCGTTACGACCTCAAGCAGGGAGAATCTAAAATGAATGTCAAGAAAACAACACAACAAACCCTGAGGCTTTTACTGGATTACAAATTAGGTAAACTTAATCCATAAAAATGGTTGAACCGGTTGCGCAGCATGGTAATGGCCTGGCTCAAAAAATCAATATCTTTTGTGTGCTATTTGGCATAGCCATTATTTTGTTTCTGCCGCTCAAAAAGGAAATCTGGTACGACGAAACTATTTCGGTTCTTTGCGCAAAAGGACTCAGTCATGATACTCCGCTTCAGTTTGCCGATTCATCTGTGGTAAGTTCCGAAACAATAAACAGGCTCAATACCAACGCCAATGTTTTCGAGGCTACTGTAAACGACAACGCAAATAGCTACCTGTACAATATTGGCTTGCATTGGTTTTCATCTGTTTGCGGAAACAGTATCGGGGCTTATATGTTGTTAACCAAATTGCTGGCTATAGCTTCTATTCTGGCATTCTTTATGCTTTGCCGGCAGATTTTGGGCAACAATTATTTTACTACACTTGCCCTTATTTTGTTTAACTGCGATATAGATTTCATAGGCATGAGTCATGAGATACGGGCTTATTCCATGGGTATTCTGTTTATTACTTTGGCAGGCATTTATTTCTTCCGGTTTCTTAAGGATGATAAACCATTGCATCTTTTTCTTACCGGTCTGTTTTCAGTTGCCGCCATACTGACTCATTTCCTGAGTGTCTATATTATTCTGGTATTCCTTGGCGCAATGCTCCTTTATAAAAAAGCATCCCTTTTCAATCTTAAGAACATTGTTGCAATTATGATTCCGGTGGCTTTAATTGCATTCTATTTTTACCTTGCCTATCCTGGTCTCCAAACCATGGACCGGCAAAATCATGAGATACAGCAAAAGGCAATGGCCGGCGGTTTTAGTTTGCTGGAAGTGCTGATGCGTACTTTGAAATTCACTGCTATCAATCTTAAAGTTGTATTCCCCGCTTTCCGTGATCACAAAGCAGTTATCCTGGTATGTTTCCTTTTTGTGACTTCGCTTTTTATTATCGGTCTGAAGCTGGCAAAAGACAAAGAACAAAGAAATCAGTTGCTCCTGCTTTTTGCTCTGGCAGCAGGTAGTTCTTTATTTCTGGGGGCGCTATGTGTTAAGTCGCATCATTACACAGCGCTGTATTACAGGTATTTTTCATTTTGTTTGCCCTTCTGCAGTCTATATGTAGCCTACCTGGTTTACTTATTATATAGTAGTGAAAAAATAAAAAAGATATATATTTCAGGACTTGTCGGTATTATGGTAGTTCCGGTTTTGCTGTTGTGTGCCATTACATTCAAAAAGAAAAACCTTCCTGTGAAGTATGGTCATCCTGATGTTGCCATACTTATAGCAACTGAAAATATTAACCGGCTTACAGTTCCCGAATGGAAGGATGCATTGCTCATAAATTCATTGTTGCCTGCAGGTTATAAAATAAACTATTTTTGCAACCCCAAAGCCGACAGTTTTATTTTGGTGGGATCGAAGGGGGAACAAAAAATGCCTGTATTCAGGAAAGAAGATTAGCACATGAAAAAGGTAATCATATTTTTAGGCACGAGGCCCGAAGCTATTAAACTGGCTCCGGTAGTAGCGGTGCTGATGGCTGATAAACATTTCGACACAAAGGTTTGCTCTACCGGTCAGCACAAAGAAATGCTGCAGCAGGTAATTGATTTCTTCAATATCCCGGTTCATTTCAAACTGGATGTGATGGAGCCTAACCAGCAACTGGCCGGACTTACCGCCAAGCTCCTGGTAAAGATCAATGAAATATTATTGCAGGAGCAGCCTGATTATATTGTTGTGCAGGGCGATACCACTACTGTTCTGGCTGCATCGCTGGCTGCCTTTTACAATAAGATAAAGGTGCTGCATGTAGAAGCCGGCTTGCGTACGTTTAATAATTTCTCGCCATTCCCCGAGGAGATCAACAGGGTGTTAACTACCCGTGTTACCGACTTTCATTATCCTCCTACACAGCAATCCATGCAGAATCTGCTGGACGAAGGTATTCCGGCAAATAAGATGCTGGTAACAGGCAACACTGTTATTGATGCATTGTTTCTTGGCCTGGAGAAAATAAAGAACAATATACCTGCCGGCATAACAGCGCTCAACCTTCAGAACATTAAGAACTACATACTCATTACCATGCATCGCCGAGAGAATCATGGCGACGGTATCAAAAATATATGTACTGCTGTTAAGCGGATAGCAGAAGATGCACAGACCCCTGTCATCTTCCCGGTGCACCTCAACCCAAATGTTAAGGATGTGGTGCACGAATTACTGGGTGGGCATCCCCTGATACATCTTACTCCTCCATTCGCATATCCGGAGTTTTTATGGTTGCTCGATAATTCCAAACTCATACTTACCGACAGCGGTGGGGTGCAGGAAGAGGCTCCTTCATTAGGCAAACCGGTACTGCTGCTGCGCGATACTACCGAACGTCCGGAAGCATTGCAGGCCGGCACAGTTATTAAAGTGGGCAGCGATACTGAGCTGATCTATAAGGAAGCCATGAACCTGCTAACCAACAAGGAAGCCTATGATGCAATGGCTACTAAATCAAATCCTTACGGAGATGGTAAAGCAGCCATGCGCATTCTCAACAGTATGCTGGAACTGATAAAATAATCACCTGATTATAATCCGGCTGCTTTGTGTGCCCCCTGTGGTTACTGCTGTAACTATATACATGCCTGGTGCAACCTGCATACTCATTGGGGTATTCTGATTGGTCATAAAGGTCAGCTCTGCTACCTTTTGGCCTATCATATTTTCAATGGTCACCTTGGCTTGCTCATTAGTTGCTGTGGTAAGTTGCAAAGTGAAGTTTCCTTCTGTTGGGTCAGGAAATACATGTAACCCAATTTCATTCTTGTTTACACTGTCTATCCCTTGGGTAAATTTGATGGCACGTACACAACTGGCATCTGCATCCACAAGAATCAGATTCCCCTTATTGTCGAAAGTAATTGCAAATGTGCCGGAGATTTTTGCATAGATCGGATCTCCGCCATCTCCGCTATATCCGTGCATACCTGTACCTGCTATTGTATTGATTATACCCGTTGTATTTACTTTCCTGATCCTGAAATGATAGGTGTCTGCAATAAACACATCACCTGTTGCATCAATGGCCATGTCTCCGGGAGTATTAAAAGAGGCATTGGTTGCAGGGCCACCATCGCCATAGGTAATGCCACCGCCTGTTCCGCCACCTGCAATCGTAGTAATAATGCCTGCAGCATCAATTTTCCGAACCCTTTCGCCATCAATAAAGTATAAATTGCCTGCATTGTCAAATTTCATTCCTCCTCCTGGACTCATTAGTTTGGCATTAGTAGCAGGGCCACCATCGCCTCCATACCCAATAGTGTCGCTACCGGCATATGTAGTAATCATGCCTGCTGTATTTATTTTTCTGATTCTTCCATTTCCTGCATCAGCTACATAAAGATTGCCGGCCGCATCGCAGGCCATGTTGCCGGTATATTTGAAAAGTGCAGCGGTTGCCGGTCCTCCATCTCCTCCAAAACCGAATCCGGTCATGCCGGTATCTCCCGCAAAAAGGCTGATAATTCCGGCACTGTTAATTTTTCGAATACAATTGCAGTTGTCTGTTATATAAAAATTCCCGGCGGCATCGCTGGCCATGCCAAAAACATTAAACACCTGTGCAGCAGTGGCAGGACCTCCGTTTCCGCTATAGCCATTTGTTCCTGTACCTACAATAGTATGGATAATACCTCCTGCATCAACCTTCCTGATACGGCTGTTGCAGTATTCTGATATATAAAGGTTTCCCGGGCCATCAACGAAAATATTATCCGGGCTGCACAAATGTGCCGAGGTCGCATCTATGCCGTCTCCATTATACCCACGGATGGTATCTGTATTTACAATGGTAGTTATTATCTGGGCTTGTGCTACAGGTGAGCAGGCAAGAAATAGCAGCGCTATTAAATAGTGTTGAGACTTATTCATACGTTCCTTATTTAGGTTTTGAAAATCTGCATCTGGCAAAATGCAGTTTATCATTGGTTCATCTATATAGACGGTTAAAACTATCGAAATCTTTGGGTCAGGACCATATTTTTTTCTCAACCTCTTTTTTTTAATTGCTGATTAATATCTCAGCCCGATTTGATTTGTTATCCTTTTTTTAAACCTGAATTGTTTACTCCTACTATGAACAAATTGTGATTACTTTTGGGCGCAATTACGCTCAAAAACTACTCCAAAATGAATCTTTCAGGAAATACCATACTCATAACCGGCGCAACATCAGGCATTGGACTTGCTTTTGCCGAACAGTTTATTCACGATGGTAACACTGTCATCATTTGTGGCCGCCGTGCCGACAGACTAACCGCCATAAGCCAGAAATATCCCGGCATCATTACCAGGGAATGCGATATCACATCAGAACATGAGCGTGCCGATCTCTTCAACTGGGTCACACAAAATTATCCTGCTGTCAATGTGCTGATCAACAATGCGGGCATTCAACTGGTTACCGATCTTTCCCGGCCTGTTGATACAGATATGGTGAGGCTGGAAATGGAAACAAATTTTATAGCCCCGGCTCACCTGGCATCTTTGTTTGCCGGCCACCTGAAATCGGTTCCCGATTCAGCCATTATTAACATTACTTCCGGACTGGCTTTTGTGCCTATAGCATTCATGCCGGTGTATTGTGCCACCAAGGCTGCTATGCATTCACTTACCCTATCATTGCGCCACCAACTTAGAGATACAGCCATCAAGGTGTTTGAGATTGCCCCGCCTTCAGTAGATACCGAACTGGGCCACCAGCGCCGCGAAGACAAAAACGAAACCCATGGCGGTATTCCTATTGCCGAATTCCTGACTGAAGCCATGGAGGCCCTGCGAAATGATATCCTGGAGGCTCCCATCGGACAGTCAAAAGGATTAAGGGCAAAAAGAGAAGAGCTCTTTAATGCAATTAATGGCAGCGCGCATTAGAACTTTGGCTGGGATCCCTGCGTATTGATAGTTCTTGTATGATCTGCAATATCATTGCATGCCATTAATGCATTGCCCATCCCATGAGCAGCCAGGCCACTACTATCAATGGGGCAGGTATCTTGGTAAAGTAGAGCAGGCAGAAGGTGATAATCACTACCAGCAGGTGGGTCCACTCAAATGCCAGCGAAGCATCAAATGCTATCGACTGAAACAGGATGATACCGGATGCTATGATGATACCCACAATAGCTGCATTGATACCCTCCAGCGCCCTGTATATGATAACATGGTGTTTCAGGTTTTCATATATCGGGAACAGGAAGAAAAGCAATAATGTACTGGGTAGAAATACCGCTAATGTAGCTACCAGGCAGCCAAGCACCTGCCACATGCCGCCATACTGGCTCATAGCCATGCCCCCAACAAACGAGCATATGGAAAACACAGGCCCCGGCACAGCCTGCACCATCCCGAAACCGGTCAGTAACTGGCTTGCCTCCAGCACATGATGCGGCGCAGGCCGGCTCACAAACTGGTAAAGCATATAGGGCAGCAGTGCCTGTCCGCCACCAAACACTATGGCGCCAAAACGGTAAAAGTTTTCAAAAAGATGATAAATCTCGGCATGCGCCCAATTGTTGTTTTTGGCTGCAAGACTCAGTATTACAGCTATTATAAACAGCAGCACAAACAACCACAGATTATTCCAGTTTATCTTTTTGGGCTTTTGCTGAGGGGTAGGGATACGGTTGTTACTGAAATTACTGATGATGCCCGATACCACCAGCAGGCCCGGAAATACCCATGGCGAATGGATGAACAACGTAGCGACCAGGCTACCCACCATGATACTGGCCGTGGCAATAAATTTCACACTGGTCTGCATCATTTTTGCCGCAGCAAAAAATACAAATCCCACCGACATGGGCTGTATATAGGCAAACAGATTCTGGGGTACCAGCTTGCTGCCCTTTATGACTCCGGTATCTATATAATGTATGAAAAACGAGAACGCTCCCATAATTATAGTGGCTGGCAGGGCCCATAACAGCAAAGTGAGCAGCGCCAGAGAGATCCCGCCCCGTTTCAAGGCTATCAGCATCACTGTCTGGGTAGATGAGGGGCCGGGAAGCATCTGGCAAAACGCATTATACTCCAGCAATTCATCTTCAGTAAGGTCTTTTCTTTTCTGCACAAAGGTTTTTACCATCATACCCATATGCCCCTGCGGCCCACCGAAAGCCGTAAACGAGTAAATGAACACTGTTTTTAAAAATGGTATATGCCTTAATAGCATCATACGGTGAATTTGGAATTGAAAGTAGAAAGAAATAACCCAAAAGTCAAAAGTTGGTTGAATATACGTTATCACTATCGGTGTAGCGTGCGTTTAACAACTCAACACAAAAAGGATAATATGCCGGTATAGCGGTCTGTTCTTATGGGTATTTGTAAAATGCAACTTTCTTTTAGGGGTTCATGGGTTTTTATTATCTTGCAGCGCAAATTAACCACAATGACTCATTTATTACTTAGCGCATTTTACGACAACGTAAATAAAAACGTAGGACCTACGCTGATGTGGGTATTTTTCTTTCTTATGGTCATAGAGATGCTCTATGTAATGGTTAAGTATCTTGATTCAAACGATAGAAAACACTAATTGGAAGGGAATAAACTAAATATTGCTGATATCCGACAGGATTACCGGCTCGCTGCTCTCGATGAGGAAACTGTTGGCCTTGATCCGCTCACTTTCTTCCGAACCTGGTTTACCGAAGCCGAAGCGGCTCAGATTACCGAGATCAATGCCATGACACTGGCTACTGTGGATGCCCGCATGCAACCACATGCCCGCGTAGTGCTGCTCAAGGGGCTGGATACCGATGGATTCGTATTCTTCACCAACTACGACAGCGCCAAAGGCCAGGAGATAACCGCCAACCCCAAAGTAGCCCTCGTGTTTTTCTGGAAAGAGCTGGAAAGACAGGTGCGCATTGAGGGTACTATTGCCCGGATTCACGAAGACGAAAGCAATGCCTACTTCCATTCACGTCCTGCCGGTAGCCGCATAGGCACCTGGGCTTCACCACAGAGCCGCAAAATTGAGCACCGCAGCATTATCGAGACCAATTATGCCCGTTATGAGCAGGAATTCTCCGATATTACTATTCCCCGGCCTGCCCATTGGGGTGGTTACCGTGTTTTACCGCTTAGCATAGAGTTCTGGCAGGGGCGCAGTAGTCGCATGCACGACAGGATTGTGTTTGAGAAAAATGAAACAGGCCAGTGGAACAGGCACAGACTTGCTCCCTGATCCGGCCATAGGATTATCGCATATTTTTCAGATATTTGCATTACCCAATAATGATGGTATACTATGATTAACCGGATACTGCGTGTTTCTATTTTATTTACAGCTCTGGTTATTTTCATTTCAGGTATCATTACCTCATGCAACAAAGGCAGTGCCACGCCTGTTCCGTTACCAATTCCTGCAGTTGTAGATACCACCCGCATACTCACCTCCCACCAGTGGAACCTCTCGCAGATATGGAAGGACATGAACAACAACCAGCATATAGACAGCGGCGAGATGATACCGGGTTTTGTGTTCTCCACCATCTACATAATCTACGCCAATGGCTGGGTAAAAGACTCAACCTACTTCAGCCTCTCCCGCACCGGAAGCTGGTATTATAAAGACAACTATCATAGCTCCATTTATTTCAAATGGAGTGCATCCGATGTTCAGTTGCACACCATCCAACTTCTTAACGACAGCATGCTCAATACCCGCCGTATTACCACCGATGAAACCTGGTACTTTACAGCAAATTAATAACTTATAGCTATCTGGTTTGCCATCAATACATAAGGGAACCCTGGCCCCGAATCAATTCTCAATAATGGTTCCTGTTAGCCACAGACTATCCGTGCCCCCCGATTTTTTCATCCACACATTGGGTATCACTACAGTTATTTTTTTTGCATGATGCAAACAGGACTACTGTTGCTGCCAGACTCAAAAATAAGTGTTTCATGTTTTTTTCTACAAAACTACTTGCCACCCTACACCACCGAAATAACTCATTTGTAGTATTTATTCCTTATTCCGTTCTCCAAATATCCTGTAGAACCAAAATTGCGGATCAGGCTATTGGAAATTTTTTATATCCAGTGATAAAACCTAATCCCGCAGCGCATCTATCTGGGCAGCACCACGATCCGTTTTTCTATGGTTCCCTTATCGAAATTTATCTTCAATATATAACTGCCAGCCGGGAGGTTATTTATTGCAATGTCTTTATAGTAGTGTTTTACCGCAGGCTCATCCCACCGGGTTATTATTTTACCATCTATGCTTATGAATGAAGCTGTGAATGGCCGTGCTACATCCCACCTCAGGTCTACCGAAAGCTGGCTGGACGCAGGTATCGGGTAAACATGCAGGTTATAATATCCGGTTACTGCTGTGTCCGCATTTGGCATGGCTCCGTGGTTGGCCCTGTCTATGCTGTCCTGCACCAGTATGGCATCATCATAGTAATACCGCTCGGTGTCAGCCCCTGTTATCGACGATGTTATCTGCCCGTATCTGTTATAGGTTATGCGTGTGGTGGCCCTGTTGCCATCATCCGAAAACAGGATCGTTTGTGGCAGGTTGCCATAAAAATCGCTGTACAATCCATACCCGTCAGTGATGGTGTCGGCTATCAGTCGCCCCTGGCCATCATACACATAATGCTGCATTTGCGAAGTTCGCGAACCGCAACCTATTCCGGGGCCATAGTACCATGTTCCTTCTGCTGTAAGCGGCCGGTGCTGCGCATCATAAGTAAACACACTATCTGTGCCTGCACACCCATAATCATTACCCGCCGCATACCAGTACCGGAACCTTTTCAAACTATCGGCATTCCACAATGTGGTATACCTTTCAAAGCGCCCGAAATTGATCCATGCATTAAGGGTTGTGTCCCAATTCTGCACCGCATTGGCTTCGTAGTGATAGTTGTTGGCGTAGGTATAATCGCTCATAGAACCATTGATCCAGGTATTTGTCCCGAAATGCGCTGTCTGAGCCAGTGAATGTACCAGCTTATTATCCGCATTATAGGTATTTATGGTTTGCATATCATTGTACCAGGTATTGCTGGTGTCGCCCCATTGGTGTACCGATTGCAACAGGTTTCCGGCAGCATCATAATTGTAAATGTAGTTTTGGTAGTAGTGCCAGGGACTGCTGTTGGTGGGAGAGTAGCTCTTTTCATAATAAAGCGCACCCACCAGTCTGTTATGGCTATCGTAGGTGTACAGGGTTTTCATATAGTTGTTCATAATCGTTGAGGTCAGATTGTTATGACCATCAAAGGTTTGCAGCACACTATCATACACCACATTACTATAAGCATGCGCAATGGTATCATACTGGTACATCCTGCTTACATCAAACGCCATAGCATGATTCAGGTCGCCGCCATACCTGCCCGAGTAGCTATAAGCCGTAGAATCGCCCTGTATGT
>CAIUZK010000070.1 GCA_903903635.1 uncultured Bacteroidota bacterium | reverse complement strand
TTTTATGAGGCGTAAAATCTGCGAATAATGAATTATTTTAAGACTTTTGCAACGAAATAAAAATGGGATAGAACGAGTAAGATGGTGGGAGTTATTTCCTTCGTTCCTAAGTGAAACTTTCAAAATAACTTCCGCATCTTTTGTATTGAAATGAGAGCTATTTTGTGGAAGTTATTTTGAAAGTCTTACTAAGTGTAATCGGTAAAAAAGACTACAGAGAAATTCGCAACTAGGAATACAGAGAAAATGGCAGCAAGGAATGTATATCCTTACCCTGTTTGTTTGGGGGAATGCCCCCAAACAAACAGGGTAAGGATATACGCTTTCCGTTCATGTGGCCACTGCATTTACGTAGTTATACTTCGTACAGTAAAGGGCTTTTGTTTCTTTGGCAACATCACCCATATAACCCCGCCTTATATGCAATTTCTGTTCGTTGGCCCGAATCCCATATGCTTACGGTACCGCCAGCTTCTTTCATATTCGCAGTCGCCCACGACACCCTTGTTCTTGGCTAATACTCCCTACTGTAAAGCGTATTCGGGAATCCCACCCTATAGCTTATATCCATGCCTGACACACTAATAAAAATGCCCCACTACAGCAGGGCATTTAATGATACAATTCTATAAAAAAAAGAATAACAAGTGCAGCTGACTAAATTTAGAAACGCTCTAAACCATTGAAGAAGAAGTTGCCTTCGATTGTTGCATTTTCATCGCTATCGGATCCATGAACTGCATTTTCGCCTATTGAAGCTGCATATTTCTTACGGATAGTACCCTCTTCAGCCTGTGCAGGATTGGTAGCGCCAATGAGTTTACGGAAGTCGGCAACAGCATTGTCTTTTTCTAAAATAGCGGCTACAATCGGTCCGCTGCTCATGAATTCAGTTAGTTCGCCATAGAAAGGACGGGCTGCATGGACTTCATAGAATTTTTCGGCCTGTTCGCGGCTGATTTTCAAATATTTCATAGCCACAATACGGAAACCAGCGGCATTGATCATTTGCAGAATATTACCAATGTTACCCGCTTTTACAGCATCCGGTTTAATCATTGTGAAAGTACGATTCGACATATATAAGTGGTTTTTATAAATAATGCCGCAAAGGTAAAATAAAAGACAGATTTCAAAAGTTAAAAAAGAACAAAGACAAACAACAAGCCAGTGGCTAAATAAATATTTCATCTTAATGAAATGTTTTTAAAATTTTAACTACAGCGTGTTAAATATCAGGTAAGTTATTTGTCAGGAAATCTTACTTTTGCCAACCCAAAATAAAAATTCCCTTCGCACAGGGCGAAGATGTTGGGTATAAAAAAAACAATGCGGCCAATACAAGATGCTTTCCCATTACTGCAAAAAAACAGAAGAGTATTTATCACGACTCATCATAAACCTGATGGCGATGCGATAGGCAGTATGCTGGGGCTGGCCTTGTACCTGACTAAAAAAGGACACCTTGTTACCGCAGTTTCGCCAAGTGAGATACCAGATTTTTTAAACTGGATGCCGGGAATAAATACATTAATAAATTATGAGGAAAAACCGGCGATTGCGCAGGAAGGTTTAAATGCTGCCGAACTGATATTTTGCCTTGACTTTAATGACTTTAGCCGCACCAAGTATCTGGAGCAAATGCTGGCAGAAACCACACAACCAAAAATACTGATAGACCATCATCTTTTTCCTAAACCGGTTTGGGATTACGGCATGAGTATACCGGAAAAATGCAGTACTGCCGAATTGGTGTATGATTTCATCAATCTGTTTGGTGATAATGCCCTGATAGATCTGGATATTGCTGCATGCCTGTATACAGGATTAATGACTGATACCGGCTCATTTAAATTCCCGGTAACCAGTGCATCGGCCCACCTTATGGCCAGCGATCTTATTCATAAAGGTCTGGACCATACCCGGATTCATGAAGAAGTTTATGACTCATGGACCGAAGGCCGCATGAGATTTCTGGGGTATGTGCTTATTGAAAAAATGGAAATATTCCATAAATATAATGCAGGATTAATATCTTTGTCAAGAAAAGATCTGAATTTGTTTAAAACTCAGATTGGAGATACGGAAGGTCTGGTAAACTATCCATTAAGTATTTCCGGTATCAAATTTGCTACCTTGATTACAGAACGAAGCGATGAGGTGAAGTTGTCATTCAGAAGCAAGGGAAATTTTGATGTGAGTGCATTTGCAAGACAATACTTTGACGGAGGCGGCCATTTTAATGCCTCAGGCGGAAGAACAAAAACTACTTTTTCGGAGACAATTGTATATTTTAAGAAAATTTTGTCGGATATTCACCCCAAATAAGTTAAAAGATGCATTGGCAGCATGTTAGCAGGTGGATAATAACAATTTGAAATAAAAGCAGAATTCCGGAAATGATAAATCAATAATAAAAGAAACAATCAAAACAATCAATAAAAAATTAAACGAAAATTAAACAAAATGATAAAAAGGATTATTCCGATCGCCATACTGGGCGCGGCAATCGTTGGCAACTCATCTTGCAACAGCAACAATGGTGGTTTTAAGAAAACCCACGGTATTGAGTATAAGATAGTAAAAGATGCTCCGGGCAAAAACGCTACAAAGGGAGATATCGTAGAGTTTAACCTTATAGCCAAAGCTGATACTACCGAGCTTGGTAACACCTACAAACAAGGCACACCAGGCCATATGCGTGTAGATGATGTTAAAAACAATGGCGACCTGATGGCTGTATTCCCATTCCTGTCGGCAGGCGACAGTGCGGTTGTACTTATTTCCTGCGACACAATTATTAAGTCGATACCGGCTGCTCAATTGGAGCAGGCTCAGAAAATGCAGCCATGGCTTAAAAAAGGCAATAAAGTTACTATCACAATCAATGTGATATCTATTAAGTCGATGGATGAAATGCAGAATGAAAAGAAAGCAAAAGCCGCTCAGCAAATGACAACTGACGACAAAATGCTTCAGGATTATTTTGCTAAAAACAGCATAAAGGCTGAAAAAACAGCATCAGGACTTTATTATGCCATACATACACCTGGTACCGGTGATCAAATTGCTGTAGGTAAGTCTGTAAGCATGAAGTACACCGGTAAGACCCTGGATGGTAAAGCATTTGATTCAAACGTTGATACTGCGATTGGGCATCATGGAACAGAGCCGCTTACTTTCTCTGTAGGCGCTCACCAGATGATACCAGGCGTAGATGAAGGCGCTGCATTACTTAAAAAAGGAAGCAAGGCAACTTTATACCTGCCTTCACCATTGGGATATGGCGAACAGGCTCCACCAAACATCGGGCCTAATATGATCCTGGTATTTGATGTAGAAATTACAGATGTAAAGGCAGCGGCAGAAAATCCACAGATGCCAACTGCTGAAAAATAATAAGTCTGTTTACCCTATTATCCATTGAAGGCGTTTCACCATATGAAAGGGATTACCAATTTCAGATTGTTTACAAATTTATTATCAGTAGGTTTGTTGCTTTGTTTTTCAACAGTACAAGGTCAGGAGAAAAAATCCGGAAATGTTGCTGTTGGGAAACAAAAGTCAACGACTGCTAAAACAGGTAACAGTAAACAACATAACTCTGGTTTTATAAAAAATCATGGGTTAGAATATAAGATTGTGAAGGATGCTCCCGGCAAAAACGCCACAATGGGTGAATTTGTCATATTCAATCTTATAGCTAAAGTTGATACTACTGAACTTGGCAATACTTATAAAAAAGGTAAACCAGGAGAGATGCTTGTTGAGGAAGCCCGCAATAATGGCGACCTGATAAGCGTGTTACCCTATTTATCGGCAGGCGATAGTGCATTAGTGCATATTTCATGCGATACCATTATTAATTCGATACCAGTAGCACATCGGGAGCAGGCACAGAAAATGCAACCGTGGTTAATAAGCGGGAATACAGTAAATATTACCATCAAGGTAATTGCAGTAAAATCGAAGGATGAAATGCAGAATGATAAGAAGGTAAAAGCCGCTCAGCAATCAGCAACTGACGACAAATTGCTCCAGGAATATTTTGCTAAAAACAAGATCAAAGCAGAAAA
Organism: uncultured Bacteroidota bacterium; assembly: GCA_903903635.1. Lineage (GTDB taxonomy): Bacteria > Bacteroidota > Bacteroidia > Chitinophagales > Chitinophagaceae > Nemorincola. Next base: position 26,501 of record CAIUZK010000070.1, on the reverse strand, counting down.
AACCGCATCAGGTCTATATTATAGCATACAGAGCCCTGGCAATGGTCTTCAGATTAACAGTGGCCAATCGGTGAGCATGAAGTATACCGGAAGAACTTTGGATGATAAGCCCTTTGATTCTAATATCGATACTGCTATTGGCCATCATGGTACCGATCCTCTTACTTTCACTGTCGGTACCAAACAAATGATACCTGGAGTGGATGAAGCAGTGGCATTACTTAAAAATGGCACGAAAGCAACACTCTACCTGCCTTCGGGACTCGGTTACGGAGAGCAGGCAGGAACAAATATTGGAGCAAATACGGCGTTAATATTTGATATTGAAATTACAGATGTACATTAAGTTACTGAAAACCATTAAGGCAAACAAAAATCTATATTACCTGTTATTGATTAAAATACATTAAACCATATGAGAAAAATTAGTAAAATCAGCTTATTATCGGGATTATTATCTATCGGTTTGTTTTTTAGTTTAACTACTGCGCATGCACAGGATTCAAAATTGAAGAATAATCCTGCATTAACAAAAAAGCCGACAAAAAAGGTTGATGCTGTACTTCGTAAAGGTCAGCAGTTGCCGGATGGTTTCACCCTGCTTCCCAGCGGTCTGGAATACAAAATAATGGAACATGGCGATGGCAAAAAGAATCCGGTGATTACCGACCATCTTGAACTGAATATCAGCTACCATATAGGTGATAGCGTAATGTTTGACTCCAGGAAAATGAACAATAATAATCCGGTACCTATACCTTGCGCCGCCCCAAGAGGCCCCGGAGACCCATCGGAAGTATTTATGCTGATGGTTGCCGGAGACAGTGCGGTAATCAGGTATCCACTTGATTCATTGAAAAAAGCAGGACAAGCTCCGCCATTTGCAAAGCCAGGCGACAGAATAACTTATTATGTGAAAATGGTATCGGTAAAAAGTGATGCTGAAGACAAGAAGGATGCCACCGAAAAGGCTGCAGTGCAGATTGGCATTGATGATAAGCTATTACAAGCTCACTTTATGCAAAACAATCTGAAGCCAAAGAAAACTGCCAGTGGACTGTATTATGTTATTACCAAGGAAGGAAAAGGTGATAACATCAAGGTTGGACAAAACACTTCGGTATATTATACCGGAATGTTTCTTGATGGCAAGAAGTTTGACTCTAATACTGATTCCGCCTTCCACCATATGACACCATTCGGACTTGAGGTAGGAAAAGGCCGTGTAATAAAAGGCTGGGATGAAGGTCTGCAACTCCTGAAAATAGGATCTAAAGCGACCTTCTATATTCCATCGCCGCTGGCTTATGGCCCACAGGACCAGAGAGGAATACCCGCCAATTCTATATTGGTTTTTGATGTAGAAATCCTGGATCTGCCAGACCAGTCGAAACTTGACGATAAACTTATAACTGAATATTTGGCCAAGAATAATATTAAGGCCACCAAATCCGCATCGGGACTTTACTATGTTATTACTCAAAAAGGGCTTGGAGAAAATGCCAAAGCTGGTAAGAAAGTAACTATGAATTATACAGGCAAGTTGCTGGATGGCACTACTTTTGATTCAAATACTGATCCTAAATTCAACCACATACAACCATTTTCTTTTGCACTGGGACAAGGACAGGTAATAAAGGGTTGGGATGAAGGTGTTCAGTTGCTGAAACTAGGCAGTAAGGGCAGTTTCTATATTCCATCAGCTCTTGGCTATGGTCCTAACGGAACCGGGCCTATTCCTGCCAATGCAGTTTTGATATTTGATGTAGAAGTTACAGGCATTGATAAATAATTTATAGCTTGCAGTTTGCAATTTAATTATAACAATTTATTATTAACCATTAAAATTAGAAATCATGATTAAAAGTATTTTAGCTGGTTTATTGTTTGTTTGCACTATAGTTGTTGCGAACACAACCTTTGCCCAGGACCAGAAGGCAATAGATGAAAAAACTCTTACCGATTATTTTGCCAAGAATAATATTAAAGCAACCCGTACATCAACCGGCTTGTATTATACAATCAACAGGAAGGGCGAGGGCGAAAATGCAAAACCCGGAATGAGTGTTACTATGCTGTATTATGGTTATTTACTTGATGGCAAACGTTTTGATGGCAACATGGATAAATCTTACAATCCAACAGGTAATCCATTTACTTTTAATCTTGGCGCACACCAGGTAATTGCCGGCTGGGATGAAGGTGTACAATTATTAAATAAGGGTAGCAGAGCTACTCTTTATCTGCCATCAGGAATTGCATACGGCGCACGTGGAGCAGGTGGAGCAATACCACCAAATGCTGTACTGGCGTTTGATGTAGAGTTGGTATCAATGACAAAATAATGAAGTCTAAAGCAGTCGTAAGACAATGATAAAAAAAATAATTTCAGGACTATTTATAGTATGGTATTTGCTTCCGGCAAATACCATACTTGCTTATACCCATGCCGATACGTTGAGGGGCAGCAACGGCCGTGGGCGTGCATGGTGGAATGTACTGCACTACGATCTGCAACTAAGTATTGATACGGTCAACCGGAGTATTGCCGGAACAAACATGATCCTTTTCAGCGTTACTTCAGCGCCAACTGACAGTATGCAGATAGACCTGCAGGAGCCGTTGGTACTTGATAGCGTTATTTTGCAAGGATCGCCGGATAATCCGAAAGAACAGACGTTACCGATAATAAGAGAAGGAAATGTGTGGTGGGTAACGCATTCATTTAGTAAGTTAAAAACAGGCAATATCTATTCGGTGATGGCCTGGTATCATGGCAAACCAAGGGAGGCTGTACGTCCGCCATGGGATGGAGGTTTTAGCTGGACTCATGACAGCAACGGTAAACTATGGCTGGCTGTTTCCTGCCAGGGTCTTGGAGCAAGTGTATGGTGGCCTTGTAAAGACGCGCAGTGGGATGAACCAGATAGCGGAATGGTAACCCGTTTTTTTATTCCGGGATATTTTGCCATAGGCAATGGAAAATCATTGAATGTGGATTCATCGGCAGTGCCGGGCAAAAGACCCTCTATTTCGGGATGGGAAGTTAAGAACCCTATCAACGCTTATGATGTTACCTTTTACATAGGAGACTATGTACACTGGCATGACACTTTAATGGGAGAAAAGGGAAAGCTGGACCTTGACTACTGGGTATTGCGATATAATGAAGAAAGAGCCAGAAAACAATTTGCGGTGGTAAAAGAAATGATACATTGCTATGAATACTGGCTGGGCCCCTACCCTTTTTATGAAGATGGATACAAGCTGGTAGAGGCACCCTACCTGGGCATGGAGCATCAGAGCGCCATAGCATATGGTAATGGATACAGGATGGGCTACATGGGGGGAGACAGAAGCATGACAGGAATCGGGAAACTATTTGATTATATAATTATTCACGAAAGCGCCCATGAGTGGTTTGGCAACAACATAACTGCCAAGGATATGGCTGACAACTGGATTCAGGAAGGAATCACTACTTATACTGAATCTTTATTTGCCGAGTGTATGCTGGGTAAAGATAAGGGGCAAAAATATTGCAGGGGGGCATGGTATAACATACAAAATGACAGACCGGTTGTGGCCAGATATGGTGTTAATGAGGAAGGATCGGGAGATATATATGAAAAAGGTTCGGCGATCATGCACATGATACGGGTACTTACAAATGATGATGAGCGTTTCCGATTAATGCTTCGTGGGTTAACTCAGCAATTCTATCATAAAACAACAACCACAAAAGAAGTGGAAGATTATATTGCCAAACAAACCGGACAGGATCTGTCAGCTTTCTTTGATCAATACCTGCGTACCGTTAATGTACCTGACTTTGAATATGCCATAAAGGACAATGAACTGAGTTACCGGTTTACCAATGTGGTAAAGAATTTTAGTTTACCATTGACCATAACTTCGGGTGAGATCTCGGCTAATATAAAGGCCACCACTGAATGGCAAAAAATAAAGTGGAAAGGTGGTTATAACATCAAATTCTCAAAAGATTTTTTGATAGATGTTAAGTAATAAACTACCCTAAAAAAAGGCAGCCATTTCTTTCTGGTATTTACCGGCTTGTTCATTGGCTTTAAGTGCAAATGACGCCGAACTATCGGCAAAGATTATGCCCCGCGATACATTGATGAGCAGGCCGGCTTCTTTATTGAATGCGCTGCGACATACAGTATCCACATCGCCTCCCTGAGCCCCGACACCGGGAACAAGAAAGAAATGTTCGGGCAATAACTGCCTTACTTCCTGAAGTTGTTCCTTTCGGGTGGCACCTATTACAAACATGATATTCTCTGGTGTACCCCATGATGCAACAGTCCTTAGCACTTTTTGATACAATAATTCTTCGCCACACTGCTGTAACTGAAAATCGGCACTGCCGGCATTAGAAGTAAGCCCTAATACTATTGACCATTTATCCTGAAACTGAAGGAATGGCTTTACACTATCTGCACCCATGTAAGGGGCCACAGTAACACTGTCAAAAGGATAAGTATGAAAAAATGTTTTGGCGTATTGCTCCGAAGTATTGCCGATATCACCCCGCTTGGCATCGGCAATGGTGAATATATCCTTAGGAATGTAGTTGAGGGTTTTTTCCATGCTTACCCAGCCCTTAATACCCTGAGCCTCGTAGAAGGCCGTATTAATTTTATAAGCTACGGTATAGTCTTTGGTCGCATCAATAATAGCCTTATTAAATTCGAATGCAGGATCTTCCGACTCTAATAAATGCACGGGGATTTTTGTAAGGTCGGTATCAAGACCTACACATAATACAGACTTTTTGCTAAAAATATTTTCAATTAACTGCAAACGGTTCATGTGCCAAAGATAATGGTTTGGATGATAGGGAAGCAATAGTTGGTATGTATCAGGAATGCAATTATAATGACAAAAGTTGTCAGCAATAAATAAATTCTAGCTGATGGGCCTGGCAATTAAGATTAAAAATAAGCGCCGGACCATGGGATTCAAGAGGAGTATTAACACACAAATGCGGGTCCCTGAAAGGGTGCCCGCTAAATGATCTTAAGAAATTTTCAAGTAAAAGGTTTACAAAGGCTGTTTGATATGAAGACTGCAATATTCATGCCAAAATTCACAAATCCTTAAGAAAATTATGGAAGTTAATATTTTAATCAGGGAAATTAATCAGCAGTTGCAGTACAAACTAAGAACAAATTCATACCAGATAATACCCGAAATAAAAGACAGAATCAAGTATTAAAACACAAATGAAAGGCAGTTATTTCAATATAAATATTACTGCTGCCTATGAATCTTCATGGTTTTTATGTTTATGTCTTACTTCATTCTCCTTTGAGACCACATTTCTTACAACAGTATCAAGTTTATTGGCAGTAACACCTATCCACTCCATTACCTGGGCATTATTGGGATCGGCGGGGTCTTCGTAATTGAATATCTGAACGAAACCAAGGATGGCTGAAACCGGACCTCTCACTTCGTGAGCCTGAATATGCGCAATGTCGCTTAGCGCATGGCTTTGCGCTTCGATATGGGCCAGATGACTTTTCTTTTCTTTTGACAGCAGGGCATTATATTTCTTCTGTATATTATAGTTACGATAAATGAAAAAAGCAAGTAAAATAACAAGACCTAGACCTCCATAGCCACCGTAAGTAAACCATTTTACACGCTCAATTCTTTTTGTGTATTCAGCATATTGCAACATCTTCTCCCGCTGGTAATTATTATCAATGTCCTTTGCTATAGCTTCATTGCTTTTTTCAATATTTTTAATGCTATCCTTAAGATTGATGAAACGCTGTAATGCATTCAAGGCTTTTTCATATTGCCCGGCACGTTGAAAAGCAATGCTCAATCCATTCAAGGCCTCCTTCTGATCATTTATTTTATGATTTTGAATTGAGAAATCGAGTGCTTTCTGGAGGTAAAAAATTGCAAGGTCAGTTCTGTTTTGTTTTAAGTATACATTACCCAGTGTGGCATTCGCCATGGATAGCAAGGACTGAAAATGCTGCCCCTCGGCAAGGCTAAGTGAAGTATCGGCATAACCCTGAGCTTTTACATAATCGCCGGCATCAAGATAAGTTTTAGAAATCTCATTGAGCACAACTACTTCATCAGCAAATTGATTGATCATGTGGCTTTCAATAAGCGCCATCTGAAAATAGTCAATAGCTTTGCTGTATTCTTTCTGCTGTTTATAAGTCCGTCCGATGCCGGTAAGACTCAATATAACAAATCGCTTATTCTCTATCCCCCTGCTAATCTGCAATACCTTCTGGTAATTTCCCAGAGCCTTAGCTGTGTTGGGCATTGCAAGATAAATATCCGCCATATTAATGAGTATTCCCACCAAAACTAAAGTATCGCTTAAATCACTTGATTTTTTTTTCAAGGCGGAAAGCTCTATCAATTTCCGGCAGCTATCGTAATAGGTTATTGCATTGAGATAATCATTGATAGAGCCATAGGCAAAGCCAATTTCGGCCATAATACCTATTTCTAAATCAAAACCCGGACCTAATGTGAGTGCTTTGCCAAAATACTCAATGGACTTATCATGTTGGTTAATCCTTGCATAATTTTTGGCCATAGCTTCATAAGCCATGGCCTGGTTAACAACATCACCCTTTTTCTTTGCCAGATCCGCACTTTCCTGAAATATTTCAAAAACCTTCTGGTAATTCCTTAAACAGTATATATTAATATCACCCAACAACCTATTTGTAAAATAAATACCTGCCGGCCAATTATTCTTTTCAGCCATTTTTTTAGCTTCCATTGCTAATGACAATTTACTGGCAGAATCTTCGCATGCCAAAGAGGTAGCCCTTTCAACCATAAACCGGATTTTCGCGGTATCGGTGGATAACTTCTGGACACTATTGTAGAAAGAGTCCAGATTAAAACCAGATGATTGCCCAAACAATGTGGTTGGAAGCAAATTTAAATAAGCAATTCCCAGTAAAATAAATACAATTCGTTTGAAGAAATCCATTGAAATAAATAATGTTATTCCGCAATGCTTTCTGCTGAATTTTCATTCATAAACGAAAGATTGCGCATAATACAAAGAAAAGCAAAAAATACGTACTTATCTTAAATTCAACCAGAAAATAATTTTTTCATGAAAAAAAAACATAAAAAAAGTCTTTGGAAATCAAAAATACTTTAACTTTGCCATAAGTATTGGTTGTAGAGCATAATTATCACATTGTAATTACGCTTGCAGATTTATACTTAAATTTCGCTATATGTATATAAAGACTAGAATATTATTATCTGTATTCGCTATATTAATTACCTCATTTACTACTACTACAACTTATGCCAGTTCAGTAAAACTAGGTGTTGAGTTTGGCATTCGTTTGGAGGGTGGCGGAGATTGTGTAGGGAAGGGTGTTTGTGACTGTAAAGCTATGGGTGTTGGTACCAATGTAACTTTTTATGTAAGTCAGCAGAACAGCAATGTGCTTGTAATGACATTCAGTTTGACGGATCTGAAAATGAATCAGCCTGATCAGGTTGCTTATTTTACCTCTGCCGCAGGCTCTTATAATTTTGATGCAGCATACTCACTTGATAATTCATTATTCTCTGACCTTAATCTTCCATATGGCGCTACACTAACACCATCGGGCAACAGTACGGTTGTGGTAAACGGAGATGTTGTTACAGTATATTTAACTATGTCATTTGGCAGCTGATTTTAGCCAATTTAATTTATAAAAAGGGAACTTGAACAGGTTCCCTTTTTTGTTGCCGGACAGCAGAAAAAAAGCAGCCGATACCCTTATAAAAGAATTGATACAGAAATGTGTATAAAATACTTAGCAACATTTCATTGCAATAAATATTTTTGCAGAAGTAAATCTTAGGATGGTAATTAATGAACAGTGAACTAAATGATTTTGCCGGGCAAAGCGCGGTGATGATAAACGAGATGTACCAAAGCTGGTTTCTTGATTATGCCAGCTATGTTATACTGGAACGTGCAGTTCCAGCGATAGAGGACGGTTTAAAACCAGTGCAACGCCGTATCATGCATGCCATGAAGGAAATGGATGATGGCCGGTTTAATAAAGTCGCCAATATCATTGGTCAGAGTATGCAATACCATCCCCATGGTGATGCATCGATTGGTGATGCGATTGTGAGCCTGGGACAAAAGGACCTTCTAATAGATACTCAGGGAAACTGGGGTGATGCACGGACCGGCGATAGTGCAGCGGCAGCGAGGTACATAGAAGCCCGACTCTCAAAATTCGCACTGGAAGTAGCTTTTAATGGCAAGACCACTGAGTGGCAACTGAGCTATGACGGACGTAAGAACGAACCAGTAACCTTACCGATGAAATTTCCTCTGTTGCTGGCACAGGGTACAGAAGGTATTGCAGTAGGATTGAGCACAAAGATACTTCCCCATAATTTTTGTGAACTTATTGATAGTGCAATCAAGCACCTGAAAGGACGAAAATTTGAAATATTCCCCGACTTCATGACGGGGGGAATGATAGATGTAAGCAATTACAACGACGGGGCAAGGGGTGGTAAGGTAAGAGTGCGTGCGAGAATAGAAGAAGTAGATAAGAAGACAATAGCTATTCGTGATGTGCCATATGGTATTACTACTACACAATTGGTAGATAGTATTTTGAAAGCCAATGATAGTGGTAAAATCAAGATAAAAAGCGTAACTGACAATACTGCCAGGGATGTGGAACTGGCTGTAGTACTGGCTCCAGGGGTATCGACAGACCAAACAATTGATGCGCTCTATGCATTTACCGATTGTGAAATTTCCATCTCGCCTAATGCTTGCATCATTATTGCCGATAAACCTCACTTTGTCGGGGCAAGCGACCTGCTCAGGCATTCGGTAGAGCTTACCAAAAAGCTATTGCTGAAAGAACTGGAAATAAAGCTGGGTGAACTGAATGAGGACTGGCATTATTCTTCACTGGAAAAGATTTTCATTGAAAAGCGCATATACAGAGACATTGAGGAGCAAACAACATGGGAGGGTGTACTGAAGGCTATTGACGACGGACTGAAACCTTATAAAAGGCTGCTGAGGCGCGTAGTTACGCAGGAAGACATAATAAAACTCACTGAGATACGAATAAAGCGCATTTCGAAATTTGATACATTCAAAGCCGATGAGCATATCAGGGGTGTAGAAGCTGAGATAGCAGAGGTGAAGAATAATATTGACAACCTTAATGATTTTGCAATAAGGTATTATGAGAACCTGTTGAAGAAATATGGCAAGGGAAGGGAACGTAAAACCGAAATACGCCCGTTTGAAAATATCAATGCAAATATTGTAGCCATAGCCAACACAAAGCTATATGTAAATTATAAAGAGGGATTCATAGGCACCAGCCTGAAAAAAGATGAATTTGCATTTGACTGCTCGGACCTGGACAATGTTATCGTATTCAGGAAAGATGGGAAAATGCTGGTATCCAGGGTATCTGAAAAAACATTTGTAGGGAAAGACATAACCCATTTGGCTGTTTTTCAGAAGAGCGACGAACGAACCACCTACAATCTCATGTATATGGACGGTAAATCAGGCATTACCTACGCCAAACGGTTTAATGTAACCGGAGTGACTCGTGACAAGGAATATGATATTACCAAGGGAAATGCAGGAAGCAAAATTCTTTATTTCTCCGTAAATCCAAATGGTGAAGCCGAGGTAATAACTTTAACCTTATCACCAGGATGCAAAGCCAGGACAAAGGTTTTTGATTTCTATTTTGAAGAGATGGAAATAAAAGGACGTGGGACGCAAGGCAACCAGATCACCAAGTACCCGGTAAAGAGTGTGCGGTTTAAGGAAAAAGGGCGGTCTACCCTATCGGCGCCGCAAATATGGTATGATGACACTATAGGCAGACTAAACAAGGATGGCAATGGTATGCTGCTGGGCCGGTTTGACGAAAAAGACAGGATAATAGTATTTTATAAAGACGGGACATATGAATTGACTGATTTTGAACAAACCAACAGGTATGATAAGGACAATATTTTGCTTATAGAGAAGTTCCATAAGGAAAAGATTATTACAGCCATTTATTATGAAGCCAAATCGAAACACTTCAATGTGAAACGTTTTGTGATTGAAAGCCAGACCTTAAAAAGTAAATATACCTTTATAAAAGAAGGTGATGGAAATTACCTTGAATTGGTAACTACGCAACCTGAACCTGTTGTAATAGTGCGTACAGGCAAGAAAAAATCGGAAATGAAGGAAGTGATTGTGCCGCTGCATGAAACAGTGGACGTTACCGGATGGAAAACAATAGGCAGTTTTCTGGCAGGAGATGATCTGAAAGAAATATCCCTGATACCACGGCTGGAAGAAGGAGAAGATGAAAGTGAAGCGCTGAGGTTGTTTTAGTGACGTTGAGTAAAGTGTGATACAGGTCAATAATTATTTTTATAAAATTCATTACCTTCACCTTTAAATATAACGAAAGAAATTTATCAGAAAAAGATTGACCGGCATCAGATACAATTATTGAGCGTATGCACATAGGTAAGGCTTTTAACAAAACAAGTAATGGATAAAATAGAACTGGAAATCGTGGCATTATCACATAGTATTACACAAACGCATTCGTATGCCGTAGTACTAGGTGAGGTGGATGGCCTGAGAAGGTTGCCAATTGTTATTGGTGGTTTTGAGGCTCAGGCAATTGCAGTAGCTTTAGAGCGAATGCAGCCTAGCCGGCCACTGACCCATGATTTGTTTGCCAACTTCATGACCACCTTTGGAATCGAGTTGACTGAAGTAATGATTTACAAACTGGAAGAAGGTATATTTTTCTCCAAGCTTATTTGCCATCATGAGAATGAAACAGTAGAAATAGATAGCCGCACATCGGATGCACTGGCCATGGCGGTGCGTTTTAACTGCAAGATATATACCTACGAAAATATTCTTGAAACAGCAGGCCTTTATCTGGAACAGCCGGAAACTAATGTTGAACCAACAGCAGAAGCTAAATCAGGGAAAGTACCCGTAAGTGGGAAAGGAAATATAGACAGTAATATTAAAAACATGAGTCTGGATGAACTGAATAATCTGTTGCAAAAAGTGTTGGACCAGGAAGATTATGTGCGGGCAATCAATATCCGCGATGAGATCAAGAGCAGAAAGAAAAATTAATCATTTACATCAGCATCTGTATCCAAATATTCAAAATAGAAACACAGCAGTATAAGATCATTTGCAAAATCATATTACTAACAGTTAAGCCAATAAAAATTACCCGATTCGGGCAATGTCATTAACTTAAGGAAGTCCGTAGGACTCCAATGTGTGTAGCCGCCAGTGAAACTGGCGGAAAACAAACGTAAAGACCGACCCCGTAATGGGTCGAATGTACCCTGGGAGATACCGGGGTTGCTTAAGTTAATGACATTGCCGATTCGGGGTTAATAAAAAAAATATTCACATGCCAGACTTATCCTTTTTTGACCCTAACTCGGTTGGATTGAAATCAAATAATATTTTCGGACTGCCTTTTAATGAAGAACAATCACAGTTAGTGTTACTGCCTGTGCCCTGGGAGGTAACCGTTTCTTACCGATCGGGAACGGCGAGGGGCCCGGAAAAAATCTTCAATGCATCGCTGCAGGTAGACTTATTTGACCCCGAAGTAAAGGATGGCTGGAAAAAGGGCTTTTATATGCAGCCCATCGACAGAAATATCAGCAAAAGGGGCGACTACCTGAGACAATGTGCAGAGCTCATCATATCGAACCTTGCAGAAGGTGGTGACATTTCGGAGAATGAACAGCTAAGCGCCAAGATGAAAGAGATAAATGAAGGTGGGAAAATGCTTTGCGATTGGGTATACACTATGACTTCCTCCATACTGAAACAGGACAAGATGGTCGGTTTGATTGGTGGCGATCATAGCACCCCACTTGGATTTTTAAAAGCGTTGTCAGAGCGCTACAGCGATTTCGGCATACTTCAGATAGATGCTCATGCCGACCTGAGAGTTGCCTATGAAGGTTTCACCTATTCGCACGCTTCAATCATGTATAATGTAACCAGAGAGATTAAGGAAGTTACCAAACTGGTGCAGGTGGGAATAAGGGATTACTGCGATGAAGAACTGAAGCTGATAGAGGGAAGTAACGGCCGGATAGTAACTTTTTTTGATAAAGACATAAAGGCACAACAATATGAAGGCGCTACATGGAAGTCAATCTGCGAACAAATAGTAAGCGCTTTGCCTCAGAAAATTTATATAAGCTTTGATATAGATGGCCTTGACCCAAAACTTTGCCCGAATACAGGAACGCCTGTTCCCGGCGGTTTCGAGTCGGAGCAAATATTTTATCTCTTCAAAATGATACGGGAATCAGGCAAAAAAATCATAGGATTTGATCTTAATGAAGTGTCGGCCGGAGACCAGATTGGAGACTGTATAGATACAATCGTAGCAGCCAGAGTTTTGTATAAACTATGCAATTTAATGGTAGATCAGAACTAGCAGGTACTATGCAACTTTATACCCTCTGACATGCTTTACCTCAACGATGCCCTGAAAGAAATATACCTTACCTGTATCCAGGTGTTTGCAGCGTGTTCGCGTTCTTAGCTTCTCCAGCTTTTGGTAGATCTGTCCGTCCTCAGTTTCAAAAAACTGGTTTACGCTAAGTTCATCTACCAACTTAAAACCAGGTTTATGATCGTCGTAACGATACAATGATTTGTATAACTGGGAATCGGTACAAGTGCTGGCAGCAGGATTATGCAGGTAGGCATGAAGCGCCTTTTCAACATCGGATGGGAAAAATCGTTTCCCCATAAATGGTATGAGAATATGACGGAATTGAGTTTTCCATTCTTTGCCATGAGGCTGAGCCTTAAACTGGAAATGGACAAATGTGAACATATGTGCCAACTCATGCAATAGTGTAATAAGGAAACTATAAGGATTAAGATTAGCATTTATACTGATGCGGTGATAAGGCGCATCGGGTGTGGGATGCCGGTAATCGCCAAGTATGCTTTTCCGCTCATGCGTGAGCGTGAGATGGATAGCATGAGTACAAAAAAACGGGGAAACCTGTTCCCATGCGCCACTTGGCAAAAATTGCTCCAAAAAACTAAATGAGGTTTCCTGCTTTTTCATGTCATAGTATTTGTATTTCCTGGTGGAAGTGCCACCTGCATTTTTCTAATCTTGTAATGGTCCTATCTTCAAAATTGTTTACTTAATTTAATATTGATTCTTAACGTACCATGCATTGTTGTTATTGTTTTTCACGAACCATTTTTGATAACACCAGCGTTTCAGTAAATGTGTAAACAGCATAGATACCAAACAACACATAGACTGAAGCCTTGTGAATATGGACACGGTTAAGCATAACATAAACCAAAATGGACACCATGCACACCATCAGCTTCAGGAAGGATGCACTATACACACCTCGGACAAAAGCCTGTGGCCTGCCTTCAACCTGCCTGTCTACCAGAAAATAAGTTATGAGTGATAATACAGCCATAATAACATTTCCGGTTTCAAGAGCAGCAACTTGAAACTCAGGAGCATACTTCATCAATGCATAGCATGCTAATGATAGCAAAACAAAAATAGTAACTACAGATATGATGAACAATTTCTTCATTTTTTTGGTTTAGTAAATACCTTTATCAGTTGCCACAATGAAACAGATAATGATGCCAGTGGAAAAACGATAATAAAACCAGCTTTCCAACCAAGCCATTTATCCAGTTTATAACCAGCTACCACAGCGATCAGTAACATCACCATCCACTGAGTGGCAAGCCCGGCATATCGCATCATACTTTGTGTTGACTCAGTGCTCATAAACAAATATAAGATTCTGAAACAAATTATCCCCTATCTATTTAAAAGTTATCAATACGCCACCCGAAATTATAATAAAGACAAGCAATTTAAGAAAACTGTTTTGTTAATTTATCATTACCTGAAGCCCGATAAATTTCTTTTTTTGGCTATTTTTGGGAAATAAGAGAATAAAGCCACTCTTGAACGGAATTTATATAATAATATTGCCGTTTTTTCGTTCTTAAAGATAGCAAAAGACCAGTCAAATTGAATTTTAGAATAATATTATTTATTATATTAGGTTTTTTTATTTTTCAAAGCCTTACCTATACCCACGCCCAGCGGCGGATAGTGGATAATGAGGAATTTGAAAAAGGAGACAGTACGCATAAAAAAAATCCCGACAGCTTAAAGGAGGCCAGAGAACGTATCAATGACAGTACACGTACTGCCCGTGCCCATAAGGCAGATAGCCTTAAAGAAAAAAGAACTAAACTCGCCGACAGCATTAAACTGACCCGTGAGCATAAGACTGATAGCGTGAAAGCGAAGCGTCAGCATGTTAAGGATAGTACTACCACTGTCAGGAAGTACCGGGAAAGCAAGCATTACAAAGACAGTGTGAGCAATTCCAGGAATTCGAAAACAGCCAACATCAAAAAAGCCAGACAATCGCATCTGGATTCAATGAAAGAAGCCCGTAAAGTTGCCGGAGATAGTATTGCATCGGCAAGAAAGGCTAAAACGGAGACAATTAAAGCAGTACAGAAAAAGAGAACTGATAGCCTTGCAAAGATTAAGAAATACAAATCAAGTAAGCGATATGCAGATAGTATTTCGATAGCGCGACATCAGCATACCGACAGTATAAAACTGGTGCAGAAAAACAAGAGAGACAGTATCGGCACAGTTCGCAAACACTCGATGGATAGCGCCAAGACTGCCCGAAAAAAAACAATGGACAGTGTAAAGACCGTAAGGACTAAAACACTTGATAGCATAAAACTTGTAAGGAAAACCAAGACAGACAGTTTAGCAAAGATCAAAAAGCAGAAGGAAGCGCTGGCCAAGGCCAAAGAAAAGAAAAAAGAGGAAGACAAAAAGCTGAAGCTGGAAATTAAGATGAAGCAAAAGCATGAGGCATGGTCGAATAAGGCCATGCTGAAGAAAAAATGGTCGCCGGTCAGGAGGCTATTGCAGAACTCTTTTACTCACTACAATTACTACTATAACGCTAATAAGAAAATGGAGGAGGCAATGCTCAATATGCAGCGATCGCGAAAAGAAAACTACGACTCGCTCATTGGCCTCTACCCTTTTGATCCTAACCGTGATTCTAGCCTGATGTCATCCGACATGGATACAATAGTCAGGAAGATATCAGTAGGCATACAGATTCATGACCCAAGGGTGAAGTGGTCGAATGACCTTTATTTATTACTGGGAGAAGCCTATTATTACAGGGGCAGGTATGATTACGCATCTACTTCATTCAGGTATATTATAAGTCAGGACGAGGCAGAAAAGAAAAAAGAAGCAGCGAAAAGCGGCTATGGAAATAATAATTCGAAAGACGGGCCATCGATACTTGAGGACGAGCATAAATCGAGACTTGACTTCCTGAAACATAAATCGGTGCACAATGAAGCCATACTCTGGCTGGCACGCACCTATACTGAAGCACACCAGGTGGAGAATGCAGAATCGATACTATCGTTGCTGGTAACAGATAAAAACCTTCCGGAAGACATGAAGGGAAGACTAGCAATTGAAAAAGCATTTGCCAATCTAACCGACCTCAATTATCCCGCTGCGGCAATTCAACTGGCCATAGCAGAAGATGACGGTAATTTACCCGACTGGCTGCGCATGCGGGCTGCCTTTCTTCATGGACAGATATTGCAAAACGAGGAAAAGTATAAAGCAGCCGCTTCCAGTTTTGATAAAGTGATCAGCTACTATCCGAAAATAGAAATGGATTTTTATTCCCGTAAGTATGCTGCATATAACAGATTGCTGGGAGGTGAAGATATTGATGATGCTATGCGGCCACTTAAAAAAGTGCTGAATGACGGCAAATACATAAACTATTATGATCAGGTATATTATGTAATGGGCCAACTGGCAGTAAAAGCACACAAAGAAGGGCAAGCTATAAATTACCTGACCAAGAGCACCAACACGCCTAAAGCCACTAAAAAACAAAAGGCCATTTCGTATGCCGCGCTGGGCGATGTGTATTATTCCACTGCCAATTACCCTGCTGCTAAAAGAGCGTATGACAGCGCCGGCAAATACTCATCCTCAGCCTCAAAGGACAACAATGTCGCAACTGCCATCCAACGAAGTAAAGGACTGGAAGAAATAGCGCTCCCCACCCAGGTAATACATGACCAGGATAGTCTGATGGCATTATCAGCGCTGAGTAAAAAAGAACAAATGTCGGCAGTGAGAAAATACCTGCGCGACCTCGAGAAGAAACAACAGGATAGCATTACGGCTGCTGACAACTCTGGCGTAACCAGTCTGACACCCGTGATACCGGATGATGCTCCCAAAGACCCTGCTACAAACTGGTATTTCAGCAATGCTACACTGATGCAGCAGGGCAAGGCTGATTTTATTAAGAAATGGGGAAACCGACCTTTGAAAGACAACTGGCGCAGAGCAAGTGGAAGCCCTATGCCCGGCGGCAATTCAAACCCAGACGATGATCTGGCGATGGGCGCTGGCGGTGTACAGGATAACGGTCTGCCCACAGAAGAGAGCCTACTGGCTAAAATCCCTAATTCTCAGGCTCAGAAAGAGCTTTCGGTTAAGATAGAACAGAGGGCCTATATCTTATTGGCAAAGGCTTATATAAAACAACTTGACGACTATAAAAGGGCAACAAGCACACTGGATACTTTGGATATTCGCTTCCCTAAACATAACCAGAAGGAAGAAGAGCTTTACCTGCGCTACCAGATAGCCCTGAAACAAAACAAACTGGATAAAGCAAGGATGTACAGTGAAGAATTATTGAGCAAATACCCTACCTCGCAATATGCCGGCAGTGTAAGACCAAGGACGAGCGAAAGCAAGCCTGATGCCGTATATGGCGGAAAAACAGTTGCTCAGTATTTTGATGAAACTTACGGTCTGCTTATGGGACACCAATATACCGAGGCGCTAATGCATGTAACTGTATCGAAAAAGGAATATGATAACCCCGCCTATAAGAAGCGATTTGAAGTGGTAGAAGCTATGGCCTATGCAGGCCGTGGCGACTTTAACCAGGCCGATTCAACCATCTCCGGATTCCTGAAAACCAATCCTGCCGACTCCCTGACACCTTGGGCCACTGAAGTGAAACAATACATCAAGGAAGTGCGCAATGGCGGTAAGCCATCATGGTATCGGGATACACCATACAAGCCTCGTGATTCAACAATTTTAAAAAATACGGACAAACCAGGCGGCAATAAAACAGGTGTACCACCAAGTACTCCGGTTGCACCTTCAAATATTCCTGCAACCTATAGCTACCATGCCGATAGCGAACATTACTGTATCATGGTGCTGCCTGGTGTAGATTCAAGAACAATGGGGCTGAAACAGTCTCTAAAAGACCTGAATGCAAAGTCCGCTGCTGCAAATCTGGAGTTATTGTTTGACTTGTATAATATTGATCAGGGAGTATTGGTAATCAGGAAGTTTAGCAATGCAGCAGAATCAAAGAATTATATGAATGATTTGCTGGGGTCAAATGTATTTAAGGGCTTTGCACCAGGCGAACTTAAGGTATTTATAATATCCTCTCAAAACTACAGAAAGATGCTTGCCGACCGCAAGGCAGATCCTTACTACAGTTTTTATGGAACCTATTATAAATAGCTGCTGCTAAATACCTAAGATTGAAGACATCCATTAAAAAATCATCTCAGCAGGCAGGAAAATCGTAATTTATTGAAACCTGCCTGAAAAACATTGATGCTACATCCCTTATTTTTGCTGCCATTGAACGGGGAGAAAGAATTTCTTCGTAAATTAGTAATGGAGTAGCAACAGATATGCCTATACATGCAATTGCACCTATGGCGGTGCCCTATAATAAAACTGACGAAGAGGAGAAGAAAATAATTCTTAGAGAATACCGGGCTTTGCTGCGCGCCCTTAAGGAAAGCCTGAAAAAAGGCGACAAAGCCATGCTTCGCCGTGCTTTTGAGATGAGTGTAGAGGCGCATAAGGATATGCGGCGTAAAAGCGGAGAGCCTTATATACTCCATCCGTTGGCCGTTGCCAAAATAGTTGTTGAAGAAATCGGCCTGGGTGTTACCTCCGCCATATGCGCCTTGCTTCATGATACAGTTGAGGATACCGAACTGACCCTGGAAGATATTAGAACGGAATTCAACAGCCAGATAGCCAAGATAATAGACGGGCTGACCAAAATAAGTAATGTGGTGGATATTAAGGCTGAAACCACCATACAGGCTGAGAACTTCAGAAAGATATTGCTTACGTTGGCTGATGACCCCAGGGTGATCCTGATTAAGCTGGCTGACAGGCTGCACAATATGCGTACTCTGGACAGCATGAGCCGGGATAAGCAGCTAAAAATATCGAGCGAAACGACCTATATCTACTCCCCTCTGGCTCACAGATTAGGGCTTTATGAGATAAAGAGTGAGATGGAGGACCTTGCGCTGAAATACACTAATCCTGAAATATATACTGAAATAGCACATGGCCTTAGTGAAACCAAACGGGAAAGAACGAAGTACATCAATGAGTTTATTAAGCCTATTAAAGAGGAATTAACCAATAACGGATTCGACTTTGATATTTATGGCAGGCCAAAGGCTATTCACAGCATCTGGAACAAGATGCGCAAGAAGCAGGTGACATTTGATGAGGTTTACGACCTTTTTGCCATCAGGGTGATACTCAACTCTCCAACTGAACGGGAAAAAGAAGATTGCTGGAAAGTGTACTCGATCATTACCAATTTCTACCACCCAAGCACCGAGCGGCTGCGTGACTGGATAAGTGTGCCTAAGGGCAATGGATATGAAGCTTTGCACACCACAGTAATGGGCCCCGGTGGCCGGTGGGTTGAAGTTCAGATCCGTACCGAACGTATGAATGAAATAGCCGAAAAAGGACTTGCAGCCCATTGGAAATATAAAGAAGGTTCCCCTACTGCCGGCGAAAGTAAATTGGACCATTTCCTCAAGCACCTGCGGGAAATACTCAACAACCCTGATACAGATACGATTGATTTCCTTCAGGACTTTAAGCTGGATCTGTTTACCGAAGAGATATATATTTATACACCCAAGGGAGATATGCGTGTGCTGCCCAAGGGTGCAACTGCACTGGATTTCGCATTTGATATTCACTCCGAACTGGGGATGCGCTGCATTGGCGCCAAAGTGAATCACCGGTTGGTACCATTGAGCTACCAGTTGAACAGCGGCGACCAGGTGGAGGTGATTACCTCATCTAAACAGCATCCAAGTGAAGACTGGCTCACCTTCCTGATAACTGCAAAGGCTAAATCACGGGTAAAGACCTACCTGAAGGAAGATAAACGAAAAATAGCTGAAGATGGCAGGGCTGCTCTAAAGAAAAAAATGGAGCATATGGGTGCGCCTTTATCGCAATTCAACCTGAATGAATTACTCCATTACTTCAAGAAGTCATCGACTCTGGACCTGTTTTATGGTATAGCCGTTGGCAGCATAGACCTGCGGGATTTGAAGAATTTCTCCATATTCGGAGATAAGATACAACCTACCTCGCGAGAGGTGAAAAATGATACCAAAAATGTAGCTGCCGAAGAAGATAATTCAAGACAAAAAGCTGGAAAGGCCGCTGAACTGATAATTTTCGGCGAACGGAGTGATAAGATACTTTATAAACTGGCGCAATGTTGTCAGCCTATTCCGGGAGATAGTGTATTCGGGTTTGTAACCTCAGGCGAAGGATTGAAGGTGCATAGAACAGATTGCCCCAATGCAGCCCAGTTGCTGGCTAATTACGGACACAGGATCGTAAAAACCAAGTGGGCCAAGAACAAAGAAATATCCTTCCTTACCGGAGTTAGAATGGTGGGGCTAGACGATGTTGGGGTTATTCAGAAGATCACCAATATCATCTCCGGCGAACTGAAAATGAATATGCGTTCATTGAGTATCGATTCTAATGACGGTATTTTTGAGGGAACCATCATGGTATATGTGCATGACCGGGAAGAACTGAACAAGCTGGTGAACCGGCTTGGATCCATGGAGGGAATCAACAAGATAGAAAGGCTGGAAAGCAGTGAGGGGCCCGGGGCATAAAATTCAACTATTGAATATATATATACAATCTATTTAACCCATTTAAAACAATGTCATTAACTTAAGGAAGTCCGTAGAACTTCAATGTTTGTAGCCGCCAGTGAAACTGGCGGAAAACAGACGTGAAGACCGCCCCCGTAGTGGCGAATGTACCCTGGGAGATACCGGGGTTGCTTAACTTAATGATATTGCCGGTTAAAAGCTGAAAATTGCAAATATTTGTACAACAAACTCATTTTTTAGACAATTTTTTAATGATTCACAATAAAACGAAACTACCAGGCTTTTTTACCCTGAATTTTTATCATTTTCAACCTGTTAAAGTAGAACTATTCACCATCATAAGCCTTCTGCAAATCAGCCACAATGATCTTATCCATCTTAAGCATAGCCTGCATTACCCTCTGTGAGCGCACCTTATCCTTACTGTACATCAGCCGCATCAGGTCTTTAGGTATTACCTGCCACGATACGCCAAACTTATCCCATATCCAGCCGCACCTGCTCTCTCCGCCACCATCAGTCAAACGCGCCCATTTATCATCCACCTCAGCCTGGTCTTCACAATCTATAAAGAATGAAAATGCCGGCGTAAACTTGAATGGATTATCGATATGGCTATCCATGCATTTGTACTCAAGCCCTGCCAGCGAGAAGGCCGCATGCTTTATCGTTCCCTCTACCCCCATTTCGCCCGGTTCATACCGAGCTACAAGCTTTGTTTCCGATGGTTCGAATATAGATGAATAGAAATTGATAGCCTCTTCTGCCCTGCCCTTCACCTCATTGGCAAACATAAGACATGGCGAAACCTTGGGCGCCGAACCGGTAAAATTGAATTGCCAGGACAGCCCGAATTTATCCACAACCCATCCGAATTTCTGGCTGAATGGATATTTCATATAAGGCATCAGCACATTGCCACCTTCCGAGAATATGCGCCACAGGTGGTCGGTATATTCTTCAGTATCTGTATTTACAAATAAAGAAACAGCCGGAGTAAATTGATACAAAGGCCCGCCATCAAGCGCCATTATGGTCTGGCCCTCCAGTTCAAAAGTGGCGGTAAAAACCTTACCATTAGGGTCCATTTTCTGCATCATGCCGATCTTCGAATTTCTGAATGCTGAGGTATAGTAGTTCACGGCTTCTTCTACATTGCCATTATACCAAAGGAATGGGGTTATCTTACGCATAGTATTACTTTTTAGCAGTTGGTTTGGTTTTTAGTTTAATTGCTTCTTTTTCAATATTGTCTTTTATTCTTTGCTTCACTATTTTCTTTATCAACCCCACAGGTAGTGGCCTGTCTTTAGGGAATTGTATGGCTCCTTTCGAAGTTTTATAACTTACCAGTTCATCCCTAAATTGCTCCACCGTTCTTCCGGTCCATGGGTAAAACCCATAATGCTGTCTGGCCTCGGCAAAACCCACCAGCATGCCATGATACTTAAATCCCGGCATGTTGTAACTAATCACTTCAACTGCATCTGGCGCTACCGATTTTATGATCTGCCTCAACTGAGTCAACACCTGCCTCGACTCTTCAGGCTGCAATGCTATATAGGCATCTATATCTGCTATTGGTGTTTTCATTGTTATGCTTTTATTGGTTCATAATGAATCACAACTTCGCCACAATTGAAAGCAGTAGCCTTCACCAATTTCAAATTTGTACGGCCACTAAATATAGGCATACCTGCACCAATAGCCGTTGGGTTGTACCACAGATGTAGTTCATCAATAAGCCCTGCAGCTATTAGGTTGGAAACAAAACCCGCGCCACCATAAACTATGATATCCCCACCCTCCTCATTTTTCAGCGCAGTCACAGCCTCCATCAGGTCGCCACTTTCAATCCGGGTATTTTCCCAGTTCTGCTCTGTCAAAGTTTTGGAAAAAACCACCTTAGGGGTATCCACCATTTTCCTGGTAAATTCATCTGCAGCAGGTTCCTTAGCCGCTGCCGTCCAA
Source organism: uncultured Bacteroidota bacterium (assembly GCA_903903635.1). Taxonomy (GTDB): domain Bacteria; phylum Bacteroidota; class Bacteroidia; order Chitinophagales; family Chitinophagaceae; genus Nemorincola. The sequence continues at coordinate 4,345 of CAIUZK010000070.1, read as the reverse complement.
TGAGGTATAAACCCCTGCGCCAATTTCCTGCCCAGCAGGATACAATCAACAGGCCGTGTTATTTCCTTTACATAATCCTTTACTGCCTCATCCCAATCCCAAACCATCCAGTCCATTTCACCATTCGGCCCGCACACATATCCATCTACCGACAATTGCATTTGCAGTTTAAGTTTTCTCATTTTACAAGTTATTTGCTTTTGGGTCAAAATGTAACATCCACCCGATACCAAATTTATCAGTGAAAACACCAAATATAGCGCCCCAGAACTTTACACCCAAAGGGTCTATAATGTGACCACCTTCGCTCAGCAATTTATAAAAAGTATTGATCTCCTCCTCACTGCTGCAATTCAGATTACAGGCCACCGAATTCTCGTTTACATAACCACCCGGTGCCGTCATGTCGGTACCCATTAGCATCAATACTCCGTTCCTTGTAAGCGAGGAATGCATTATGTGGTCCTTCATTTCAACGGGGCAATGGTTCTCTATCGGCGAACCAGCCACCGTTTGCAGTTCCAATTCTCCGCCCAGGCATTCCTTGTAAAAAGTCATTGCTTCCCGGCATTTGCCATTAAACCCTATATAAACATTAATCCGTGTCATTTATTATTTTTTTATTTATTGCAAACATACTTGCAAATAATGACAGTCAAGGTAGGTAAAAGCGGCAATTAAACGGGTTGATTATGACAATTACATTCAATAGTTTTGAAGCATGAAGCAAAAGCACATTTCCATTCTGGTCCCGGCAGGTGCGGTTGCACTGAGTTGCATAGAAGGCCCTTTCATTCTATTCAACAAAACCAACGAATTCCTTGCCACTATGGGTAAAGCCCCGCTCTTTCAGGTGCAACTCGTAGGCATGGGCAATGAATCCCGCATCTATCACAAGGCATTCGCTGTAACTCCCGATACTACTATCGCTGATGTAGCTCAAACCGACCTCATCATCATTCCGGCTGTAAATGGAAATATGGTTGAAGTAATTGAAGCTAATAAGGCTTTCCTTCCCTGGATAGTTGCCCAAAACAAAAATGGCGCCGAAGTAGCCAGCCTATGCGTGGGTGCTTTCCTGTTGGCAGCCACCGGGCTACTCAAGGGCAAAAAATGCTCCACTCACTGGAACTCCGAAAATGAATTCCGCAAAATGTTCCCCGATGTCTGCCTCGTCTCCAATAAGATCATAACCGACGACCAGGGCATTTACTCCAGTGGTGGCGCCAATTCATTCTGGAATTTATTACTCTACCTGCTCGAAAAATATACCGACCGGGATATGGCTATTTTATTCTCCAAATATTTCGAGATCGAAATAGACCGTTACAGCCAATCATCCTTTACCATGTTCACAGGGCAAAGAACACATAAAGATGAAGCCGTAAAAAAAGCGCAGGAATTCATTGAGCTCAACTACCAGGACAAAATAACCATTGAGCAACTCACCTCAATGCTGTCCCTTAGCCGCCGTAATTTTGAACGCCGGTTCAAAAAAGCCACATCCAATACAGTCGTGGAGTACATACAAAGGGTAAAAATGGAGGCTGCCAAAAAAGATCTGGAAACAGGCAGAAAAAACATAAACGAAGTAATGTACGAAGTTGGCTATACCGACCAGAAAGCTTTCAGGACCACGTTCAAAAAGGTTACCGGCATGTTGCCCGTAGCCTACCGCAATAAATACCACAGGCCGGTGCCGCTGGATTGATGCTTACGCTATACCAATTCTGCTTTCTGGCCTGAGAACATACCCAATGCAGCAACTGCTTTGGCAATCGCAGCATTATCGGTAGCATATCCGGCTTCAAATAGTTCAATCGAAACTATGGTTTTGTCCTTCTTAACCGTGCGCTTCCATGAACCAATCACTTTACCATTCACAACCAGCACAGGGTAAAAAATACCATTATTGGTGATGGCCTTACTGAAATGGTCAACATGCAATGAGGCTGTCCTGTCTTTATAACTTACCAGGTACTCATCAAATGCCGGCAACAAATGAACCGATTGCCTGGCGGCCTTGGCTGCGCTGGTTGCACCTGCAAAATAATAGGCCTGGCCCTCTATAACCAACGAATCAAATTTCCCCTTATTCAGTTCCAGCCCCAACCTGGCATCGGCCAATGTAAGCCCGCTCCACCACACAAAATCAGCAAGCGTAGCAGGCCCATGGCTGGTAAAGTACCTGCTCCACAACTCACCCACAGCTTCATCCCTTTGTACAATATTTGGTTTAGGAACCCTGCTATCATAATGGGCATACGTCAGTTCCTTCCCTTTCCGCACGCCACTAACAGCTATACCATCCAGTTCAGCCCGGTACATAATATGCGCCGATCTCAGATCATAGGTATTGATCCCCTTTCCCTCCAATACAGCCATCAACTCAGGCCGGGTAAGATGTTCGCCTTTAGCCAATGCTTTGGAAATAATTTTATTACTCTTTGCGAGATCCTCCTCAGTAAGCCCCAGCCGCTTATTGTTGCCATTCAGGCCACTCTTTATCCTTGGCCCCGTCAGGTTCATCATCCATGCCAGGTCAGTTGCAGCCACAAGGTGCCAGGTTGGCCGCAAAATATGCGTGCGCAATATCCTGCCATCGTTTATAGCTTCCTCCACCTCATACTCAGTACTACCAGGCAGCCTCACTCCCAAGCCCCACTTCGCCATCCCATAGTCCTGCGCCTGCATTGCCCCCATCCACCCCACCATGTCTTCCGGTGTTTCAAGGACTGTCCCTGCAATATGCTGGTTAATAAGCCTGAGTTTTGCAATGTCTGTGACTGCCATCTTTTAATCAGAATTTAGTTGTTTCAAAGCTAAACTTTGCAAGGGATAAAACTGCAAATTGAGTACATAAAGTCAAATGAATAAGTCTTGTTGAGTACGCAATTTGCTGCACACAAACACTCTGAAAAAGATGAGATTACTATTTATGCTGTCATTACCCCAGTTATGCTGTCATTACCCCAGAGGGGTAAAATGTTTATAGTACCATCAAACCACCACCACACGCACCCCAGCGGGGTGCAACAATTCGTGCAACCGGAATACCACTGGTCTAAGGTTGTAATATTAAAAATGAATACTGGTCCAAGGCTCTCCCCTGCCCACTGGTCCAAGGTTCTCCATTGGTCCCAATATGTGGAAGTCTAACTTCCGAACACTTGCCACAAAAAACAAACAAGTGTAAATCGGCAGCAGGACTACCCCTAAAAACTCTACTTTTTTCAGGACGATACATTCCGCGAAATCCCTTAATCCGTTCAATCCGTGATTCAGACAACCCACTGGCCCAAGGGTCTCCCTTGGGCCCAATATGTGGAAGTCCCACTTCCGAATACTCACCATAAAATCAATTTAAACTCCGCCATCTCCCAAAGTCCCAAGCGACCTTCCATTTGTATTGCCAGCTTAGTCTAAGGCCGGTAACTCAACGTTTATCAGGCTACCGCATCACCCAATTGCACCATAACGCATCCATATAAACAACCCTTGCTAAATTGCACGTATGACAAAAGCGGTTACTAACATTAAGCTTTTTTTCCTAATTTTGCTTTATGAAGAAATCTTCAAATACCGAACAGCGTGTTGCCAGGATTCTCGAAGGTATGAGGAAGGCTATGCCTGAAATTAAGCGGCAGATTGCAGTATATGAAAAAAGTATCCACGGTAAAAATCCCAACACACAAATCATAACAACTTCAGTAAGAAATGTCTGAACCTGCTCTTTTAGTTGTTGCAGGTTGCAACGGTTCAGGAAAATCATCCTTTTCCAAATCACTGGTACCGGTTGATTTTTTCCCATTCGATTATGATTATCATTACCTGAAATTTTACGCATCCATTTCCGATTCATCTCTTCGGGAAACCATGGCGCATAATATGGCGTTTACCGAACTCGAAAATCAAATTAACCGGGCTATAATTAATCGAGAAAATTTTTGTTACGAAACAAACTTCAATTCTACTCCCTTGCACTGGCCCGCATATTTCAAACAAAGGGGCTATAAGCTCCAACTGATCTACTTATGCCTTAATTCTATTGATGAGGCAAAGCGCAGGGTAGAGATTCGGGTTAAAAACGGTGGGCACTTCGTATCTGAAACTGAAATTAAGAAAAGATATTACGAGGGTTTTGCAAATTTAAATGAACATTTTAGCTACTTCGATGTTATTGATTTATTTGATACCTCAGAATATAGCAAAGAACCAAAATACCTATGTTCTATTGAGGAAGGCCTGGTAGTATCTAAGATAAAACTTCCAAACTACCTTTTAAATTTGATACCGGATATTGCAGCAAAAATATCTTCTGATTAATTTATTTTTCATTTCTCCT
>CAIUZK010000069.1 GCA_903903635.1 uncultured Bacteroidota bacterium | reverse complement strand
ACCCGAAACAACACCCGATGAACTACCAATGCTGGCCACACTGCTGCTTGTACTCCATACCCCACCACCGGTCGCATTGCTCATGGTTGTGGTACCGCCCTTACATACTCCGTTCGCTCCGGTTATTGTTCCTGCTGATGGTATAGCATTAACTGTAACTGTTATTGCAGTGCTTCCAGAATGACCTGAGCCATCGGTACCGGAAACAGTATAGGTTGTTGTGGTTGTAGGACTTGCTACAACTGAAGCACCCGTGGTTGCCGATAATCCGGTGGATGGACTCCATGTATAATTAGTTGCTCCTGATGCAGTCAGGGTTGTTGATGATCCCTGGCAAATTGTAGCAGTACCGCCGACTACTATAGTTAATGTACTGCCGGAGGTTACTACTGTATCATTATAGGTAACATAAGCGCCACCTACCGTATAAGTAATAGTAACTGACCCTACTGAAATACCATTCATTACTCCAGATGTTCCAATTGTAGCTATAGATGTATTGCTACTGCTCCAGGTCCCTCCGGGAGTTACATCTGCCAATGTAATCGAACTGCCATTGCTTACAGATGTTGGCCCTGTGATTGGCGCTATCGGATTGACTGTAACGCCGTAGGTTACATATGCGCCACCCAAGGTATAAGTAATGGTTGCAGAACCTACCGAGACACCGGTCACTACGCCTGATGTTCCTATACTGGCAACGCCTGTGCTACTACTGCTCCAGGTTCCGCCTGGTGTTGCATCTGCAAGTGTTATGGTATTGCCCACATATACTGATGTTGGGCCGGTAATTGCAGCTATCGGGTTCACCGTTACGCCATAGGTTACATATGCACCACTCTTGGTATAAGTTATAGTTACCCCACCTGTTGTTACGCCCGTAACCACTCCCGATGTGCCTATTGTCGCCACGCCAGTATTACTGCTGCTCCATGTACCACCCGGACTGGCATCGGCCAGGGTGATAGAATTACCAACATATACTGAGGTTGGTCCGGTTATTGGCAGCATCGCATTTACTGTAACCGGGTAAGTCACATAACCAGAACCTATAGTGTAAGTAATGGTCACCGTTCCTCCGGTCATACCAGTCATTATACCGGTCGACCCTATGGTTGCTACTCCGCTATTACTGCTACTCCAGGTGCCTCCCGGACTTATATCAGCAAGCGTGATTGTCTGGCCTGCTGAATCCGTTGTCGGACCTGTAATGGGCGCAATACTTACAGTTACTGCATGTGTAGCGTAATATCCGCCTGCTGTATAGGTTATCGTAGCAACACCAGCTCCGGTACCCGTTACAACACCTGATGAGGACCCAACAGTGGCGTATGATGCGTTGCTGCTTGTCCATGTACCTCCCACCGTAGTATCTGTTAGGTTAATAGTATACCCGACTAATAATGATGATGGTCCGTAAATTTCGTCGGGTGTAAAATTCACCGTACAAGTATTTAAAACATCCGTTGCGCCTACCAGCGTGAAGGATATAATAGCCGGGGTAGCCGTAACTGAACTTGTAAGCGTAGCTGTATATGTTCCGTTATTGTTATCAGTAACTGCACTTAGGGTTCCATGTGTTGCCGACATGGTTACCGTACCACCTGTGGTTGTCAGATTGGTATCACCCTGGCTAGTCGATGTTTTTAATTGCAGGGTAATGATAGAAGTTGAAAGACCATCTGCAATGATATTGTTGGGGGTAGCAGAGATGATGGAGGTAGTATCATTACCTAGTACCGGAACACTGCCGCATACCCATACGTTGGGGGTGCCGGAGCAATCGAACGTAGCCTGATTGGCACTTGTTATAACACTATCACCCATACTTCCATTTATCTTATGTCCAATGTAGCAAAATTGCGAACTGCCGGCTTTAAGATATACCAGTGTATGTCCTCCCATTTCAGGAAAAAGAGCAATATCGCCTCCCGGTGCATATCCGGCAGCAATATGTGGGTTCGTCATAGAGTCGACACTGGTACCCAGCATATTATAACTGCTGTATCCCCAGCAGAACAGTATGTGTGCGGAATCTGATACCACCGCAACAGCAGGAAATGTATTATCTGCTTCCTGCACTGAGATATAACTAACATCTGTAAAATTTTCAGTGGCCGTCTTTTTCGCATTTACCCAAGTTGTTCTCGTTGTTGTAGTAAAGTCACCCAATTGTCTGTCTGCATTATATCCTAATGAATATAAATTTCCACCGGCACTCAGAATATAAAAACTATTTGTATCCTTGGTTGATGGCGCTTTAGCCCCACCGCCCGTTGTATATGTTGATGATGTGCCACCAGTGACACCTATCATGTAGGGTTTATTGGTAGAATTGAATTCTGCCGGCAAAGTCATCAGTGTTGCATAATTTTTCGCTGTTGCATAGGTTCCATCACCCAGATATACTGAAGGTCCCCATGCATACACATTTCCGGAAGAAGTGGTAGCCATAAGCGCCCCGTTTCCTGTACCTGTAACCTCTCCCCTTATTGAAGTTACACCGGTAAGATAGGTTGATGAGTTTATTTTTACCTTATGCCATGTAGTATTGGTTATTGAAGCAGATCCGTCACCTTGTAAATTCTTGTCAGCCTGAGTAATTACATACACAAAGCCGGAATCTGTCACAATGGTCAGAGTTTGGTAAGTTGCAAACAGCATTGTTACGTGCGAAGGCCCGCCAATTGCAGGAAGACCTGTCGTGTCTGCATTAGTGAATGATCCGGAAGTGACTTTTTGAAAATTGCTGGATGCCGTAAGAGAGGAGTTCAATACATTACCTGTTGCCCCCCATGCAAACAAGTGTGTAGATGTCAATAGAAAGTATTGATCACTTGTACTGCCTTTGCCACCTATTGCAGCCTTAAGTGTTGTTCCGGTGAGGCGGGGATAGTGGGCCACATTAATGGGTACCGGCTTACCCACTGGAGCTGTCCCGGTGCTATCCAGGTCTTCTCCCCAGCACTGATAAGTCCCATCATACAACAGTGCGATAGACCCATGATACCCACTTATAATTTTGTCATACAATTGTGATGGAAAACACTGAGCCAGCAATTGTTGAGAGCCAAAACAGCATAGTAGCAATACGGCCAGAATAATTCTATTCAGAATAATATTTTGTTTCATACATGTTTATTTAAATTTTTAATCATATTTTATTTTTCACAACTAACAAATGTGACATATTATAATGGCAATTTTTGACATAAAAAATGTTCATTTTTTTACTCAGTCTTATTTCATTATTGCATTCATTAACCTGCTTTTAAGGTTTATCGCAACTCCAATATAACTCGCTAAAACACTTAAACACCTGTGAAATAATATAAAAACCAATTTTTTTGCAATTAATTAACAACACAATTCAATTGCTTCTTTAGATAAAGATCTTCTAAATTTTCAAGATTAAAGTCAAAATCAACTTCAATCTTGAGACAAACATACAATAGAAGATTTAAATATCCAATACTATTATACTTCAAGCGGCATAGTTTAGTGCATTTTGTGTATCAAAGAACTGGAACTTTAGGCTAAGCAGACTTTTAATATCGTCTTTATATTTTTGATTTATCGTTGTCTGAAAGAAGGTGGTTATGGCTTGATGGAATTT
>CAIUZK010000068.1 GCA_903903635.1 uncultured Bacteroidota bacterium | reverse complement strand
TTGCTACGTCGATGATTTGATTGAAGGCTTTATTCGCATGATGGCTACTTCGCAAGAAGTAACGGGGCCCATCAATATCGGTAACCCTACGGAGTTTACTATTAAACAGCTTGCGGAAACTGTCATAAAAATGGTTGGTGGGGAATCTGAATTGGTCTTAAACCCTTTACCGCAGGACGATCCAAAACAGCGTCAGCCTGATATTACAGTCGCAAGAAAGGCATTGGATTGGGAACCTCAAGTTAACCTTGAGCAAGGTTTACGCAAGACAATCGAATACTTTAAACATTTATTGTCGCTATGAATTTTGCAAATCACAGCGTGATTGTCGTTACTCCTGTTTATGAGGATTTACAAGCAAGTAGCCGTTTATTTAAAGAGCTGTCAGTCCAATTCAAACGTGATGTTTTTATTGTCGTCGTAGAAGATGGTTCGGTAAAGCAGCCTATAGAAATCAGTAGCTTGGAAAATGCAGATGTTGATGGAGTAATACTCAAACTCCGACGTAATGTAGGTCATCAGCGTGCAATTGCTATTGGTTTAGGCTATGTGTCAGAAATTATGCAGCCTAAGCAGCGAGTCGTTGTCATGGATTCTGATGGTGAAGATCTGCCGTCAACTATCCCTGATTTACTTGACCAATTAAAGTCAGAAGAGGTAGATATTGTTGTAGCGCAGCGTACAAGTCGCGTTGAAACCTTTCGCTTCAAAGCTTTTTACGCAGTGTATAAGCTGTTTTTTAGTCTCATGACAGGGCGAGTGATTAATTTTGGTAATTTTATGGCGCTCAAAGCACCTGCTGTTAAGCGACTTGTGGTTATGCAAGAGCTCCCCATACATGTTGCTGGCGCAGCGATTGCCTCAAAACTTCGGACAAAAATTTGCCCATTGCCTCGTGGGCCGCGCTATGCCGGGCAATCTAAAATGAATTTTGTTGGGTTAGTATTGCACGGGTTCAAAGGATTGATGGTTTTTGCCGAAGATGTGCTTGTACGCGTTGGTATAGCATGCGCTGTGATTGCAAGCCTTACGATTGTGGCCTCAATTGTGGCTATTGGCTTGAAATTGTTGAGCATCGCTACCCCGGGATGGTTTTCTGTGGCTTTAGGGCTATTGTTTCTAATGCTTTTACAAACTGTTGCGCTGGCGATCATGACGCTTATGACGCTTATGTTGACAGGCGTTGTACGCGGGGGTACGGTGGCATCAATTGTTGCCTATCACGACTTTATCGAAAGTGTGATTCAAACAAGTAACAGAACATGAAGAGTCAATCGAAAGAACTGTTACGGTATGTAATGAATGGTTTCTTCGCCACCGCAGTGCATTATGCCGTGTTGAATATATGCATAGAACATTTTAACATTGGATCGGCTGGTATTTCTAATCTGCTGGCATCCGCAGTGGGTATTACGTGTACTTTCTTGGGAAATCGATATTTCGTTTTTCGTTGTTATGACCAGGCAATTATCAAACAACTAATTAAATTTGTAGGTTTATATTTATCAATAGCATTCTTAAATGGTGCTATTCTCTTTTTATGGACTGATCAATTGGGGTATAGCTATAAAATAGGCTTCCTAATTTCCCTGATTTTGCAAGCTATTCTAAGTTATTCTTTTTCTAAAAAATACGTTTTCCCTGAAAACAAATATCCTATAATGAATAATCCTCTACACAGTGAAAGTGAAAAAGATTTATCATTTTCTTACAGTGGAAAAGAATTAGAAAATTTTTCGTCAGCGATTAACTGGAAGACGTACTGGTCAAATAAAATCCGTCCTTTTGTTGGTGATGAGGTACTTGAATTGGGTGCTGGTATTGGTGCAACAGTCATGGCACTCAATCATAAGCGTTATTGCAAATGGATAGCACTTGAACCAGATAAGGTCATGTGTTCTTTTCTTGAAAAGATTAATATACAAGAGACTCTTGGGCCAGGATTTAAAGTTGTCAATGGGACCTCCGCAAATCTACAAGCTAAAGATACCTTTGATACAATTTTATATATAGACGTCCTTGAACATATTGAATACGATGAGAGTGAGTTAGTTCATGTTCAGAATCATCTGGTCGAAGGTGGTCATATTATCATTGTTGCTCCAGCGCATAATTTTTTATATACTGTATTTGATAAAAAAATAGGGCATTACAGGCGATACAATAAAAAAATGTTGCGCTCTCTCATGCCTGAAAAAATGGTAATAAAGAAAATTTATTACCTTGACAGTGTGGGATTATTAGCAAGTCTTGCTAATAAACTGTTTTTGAAATCAGATACACCTTCTTATAAACAAATTCAGGTGTGGGATAATTTTATGGTGAAGACGTCACGTTGGGTCGATTTTATGACTGGATATATGGTTGGCAAGAGCATTGTTTGTATTTTAGAAAAAAACACAGCAAAAGCGGGAGATGTACGGTGAAGTACCTAAAAACCCTATTGGGCATAGGGCTATATATAGCAATTCTCTGTTGTGTCTGGGTAATTTATGTCAATTACATCAATGTTAATGTTGTTTTTTATTCTGCTTTATGGGCGGCTGTAATTTCACTCATAGTTCATGCTATAATTATCAACGTGTTTCCAGTGCTTGGTAACTTATCACGGTTTGAAAAAATTCAGCATTTGATCAGTTGCTTGTTGTTAGGTTACATCTTGGCGATAAGCGTACCCACAGTAATTGATCGTTCCCTTTCTTTTTACATTTTGGAGAAACTTCAGCAGCGTGGTGGTGAAATTAAGTTGGATAAGTTTGAACAAATTTTTACTCAGGAATTCATTAAAGAGTATCGTTTGGTTGACGCCAGGTTAACAGAGCAACTTGAGTCTGGTACTATTCAAATCCAGAACGGGAGTGTAAAGTTGACTAAAAAGGGTGATAATATTGCATCATTTGGTCAAATGTTTCGGAGAAATTTTCTGCCAAAACACCGTTTATTAATGGGAAAATATTCAGATGACCTAACGAATCCTTTTAAAAAATAATTTTTTTAAAAATCGAAATATAATAATTTAATATAGCCATAAGTTATCAAAGTAATCCAGTGTTAATAATCGGGATAATGTGATCTTAAAATCAGACCATGTTTAAAAAAATTAGTTATGAGCTTCATGCAAGCCATTATAAATTAGACAAGGAGGAGTTATCAGAATTTCAGCAAACTTGGTTGCGCAACGATACAGTAGATTACTGGCGTCATTATAGAATGTGTGCGCCAGTTATTCCATTTGCTAAATTAAACCCAGGTTCATCATGGATTACCAT
>CAIUZK010000067.1 GCA_903903635.1 uncultured Bacteroidota bacterium | reverse complement strand
ATTATCTTTTTGAAGTGAAACATCGGAAAGGCTCGTTTTCAAATCAGGTGTTCCTATGCGAACTATAACAGGAATGGTAAAACCAAAAATAGCCGTTAACTGAACAGATACGATCGTTGTATCTTTTTTGGTATTTGAGGGTAATCCTCTTGGCCCCTCATCGGGAGATTCCCTGAAATAAATATGAGAGCGGTATTCACCCGGTGGCAACTGGCTGTACCTGGCTAGTTGCAACTTTACCATTTGTGATTGATTGGGCGCTAATTTCACTTTGTGAGGATAGATTCGCAAAATGTCATTGGCAGAGTAATTATTAGTAATTGAATCTGCAATCTTAACGAATTCGGTTTTGCCCGAATCTGTCATGCGCATATTTACAATTGAGATCAGGTAAGTCGCAGTATCACTACCGGTATTAGCAAGACTAACCTCCTGAATTTTCTTTGTGCCGTCAAAAAGCACTCGCTTTGGCATTATCATCAGGCCACCTTGAGCAAATGCTGGAATCCCGGCAAATAACATAAACAATATATACAACAAGCGTAGCATAAAATATTCTTGATGAATGTGATACAAAAGTTGTTTTTCTGATAAACTGACATTCATGGTAAGGAGCAAATCTGAACTAAAGGATGCGAAACAAACTTTAATAGCATCCCAAAAGGTTCTTTAATAATATCTTTTGGGATGCTATAATAAAATTTATTAATAATTAATAGTAACCGAGAATGGACCAGATCCACCAGAAGCACCTGCAGATGTATAACTTCCAGGCACCTGACCTGATGCAACTGTCAATACCGCACCAACTTTAATTGTCTGAAGACCAGAACCAGAAAGTGTACCAGTTAGACTACCTGCTACCGGAGAACCTAACAATGAAGAAACTTCCATTGTGTTGGGAGTACTTGCCCCATCACCAATTAGATATGGAGATGCAGGTGGTGTAATAGCAATACTATAAGTAAATAATGGCTCACCAGTAACATCAAATGACGCAGCACCAACTGTACCGGTTGTAGCAGGAAGACCAACTGATCCACTTGGCGTACGACCTCCTGTTGGAGCGAGTGTTACTGTACCGCCACCAGAATATGCGGCAATATTACCGAAATTCATGTGGGCAGTTCTGGTAATTGTTAATGGCGCAATAATAGTTGCGTAAACGTTAGCTGTGGTATTCACTGATGCCTGTGCAAATGCGCTGTTTGCGCATACGATGCTTACCATTGCTATGGCAAGACTTTTGATTGAATTTTTCATTTTTTTTGTTTTTACTTGTGAGAATAATTTGGGAACGTGTTGCAAGACTATTTTTTAAAACCCGGGAATAGTCTCTAACAATCGCTTCACACATCGTTAACTAATTGTTTACAAATGTATTGCAGCAAATAGTTGTGCTAAATGATTACCATCAAAGCATCTGCTGATAAACATCAGTTGGGATTATGAAATGCGAAACCTATATTTTAAGCTTTAAGTAAACCGAAATAATTACAAGCCGATTGCATTAATAATATAACTAATGCTATTAGCTGAATTCTCATTTCATTATTTTTTATTTATTTATACTTTTCTATTATTTATATACTTGTATTTTCTGGCATAATTTACAATTATACAATTTCCATTCAAAGCTCTCCATACCAAAATATTTTCAAAATACATCTATGATCTAAACCACTTTTACATCAATTTTCATCAGTTCGATTAAGCAAATTTTCATTCTTAGAAAACATGGCATTTTAATGTTATAACAATGCATTAACAAACATTGAAAATAATAAACAAGCGTAAATAGATAAATTGAGATCTGCTAATTTCAAAAAAATCAGGGAAAATATTTGTAGCAGAAAGAAAAAACACCAATACTATGGTTGGTCAAAATAAAATGCACCAAAGGCAATCCGGTTAACAGATCGAGGTCAGGAAAATTATCAGAAGAAAAAAATAACGCAAAAAAAAAATAAAAAACATCATTTGCAGACCATTTGCACTGCAAATTTCTAATGAAGAAAGGACAATTTGAAAAAAACACAAAATAGGCTCATCTCCAGCTATTAATTCATCCTGATTATGGTAACCATTGAAAAAAACGTAAAAATCCTAAGGAATAACATCAAATCATGTGGTTATCCATAACATACTTCAATAATCCAACCATGTTTTTATGGTTAGTTTTGCGGAGCATATTTTTCCTGTGTGTTTCTACGGTGCGTTCACTAATAAACAGCGCATCGGCTATTTGAGCATTAGTATGCTCTGAAGCTATAAGTTTTATTATTTCCAATTCACGCCTGGATAAGGTCGGGATTCCCGGCTCATCCTTTTTTTTCCTGTTAGCATCTTCAAAGTCTGCAATCTTGCTTTCTATTTCTGCCGAAAAGAACATTTTTCCTCTGGCTACAGCATGAATTGCTTCTAATAATTCAGCATTACTGACATTCTTAAATAAATAGGCCGATACCCCCGCGTTAACCAATTGATTTATATGATGTACATCATCGAACATGGAAAGCGCAATCACCTTAATAGAAGGATAACTTTTCGCCATTTTAAGCGTCAACTCATGACCATTCAGGTCTGGCATATTAATATCAATCAATGCTATATCCGGCTTCTTTTCAGCCAATTCATCAAAAAGAGTCTGGCCATTATCGTAGGCTCCCGCAAGAAAAATATCCTTTTGTTTCTCAAAAAGCGCCACCAATCCATCCAGCAGAATATGATGATCATCAGCAATTACTATTCTTATGTCGTTCATTATGCTTCCTTTAATAATGGTAACTCAATAATATAAGTAACACCTTTTCCCGGCATCGTATCAATTTGCAGATTTGCTCCAATATAGGCAATTCTTGATTGAATATTTTTTAATCCCAAACCACTACCTTCTGCAAGTAGTTTTTCTTTATCAAAACCAATGCCATTGTCGTAGATCATTATCGACAGTTCTGTATTATGGTTAACCACCTCTATTTCCATTGTCGTTGCTTTGGAATGACGAAAGGTATTGCCAATAATTTCCTGAAGACTACGGTACAGCATTAGTGTTGTTGTTTTATCCAAATCCAGATTTTCTGTATTTACCCAATCGGTACGTATATCCATTTCCCCATGGAAATTAATCCGTTTTATGAATTCGTCAACAGCCTGTTTAAGACTTTTGTTCAATAATGAAGGGGGCATCATGCTATGCGAAAGATCACGTACCTCCTTAATAGATTCATCAAGCATTTTCAAAGGGTCATCTTTCCCATTATCTCTGAACGAAGGTTGTAGCAATTCAATTTTCCTCCGTGTAGCTGATAGTAATTGACCAACGCCATCATGTAATTCCCGGGCCAGTCGCTGTCTTTCATTTTCTTCAGCATCCATTATACCCTGGGCACGCAATTTTTGTTCAGAAAGCATGGCCTCTTTAAATTTAGCCTGCTGATTCAATTTATACCGGCTATATAAAAGGTAAAATAAAATCAGACTCAGGAAAGAAATTGCCAATAGCGCATAGAGCATTATTTTATGCCGGCTCAGTTTTAGTTGGGTCAGGTATATATTTTCTGCCTGTAACTGTATTTGTTGGTTCTTTTTATTGGTTTCATATTTTGTCTGCAATTCTTCAACATCTCTGGTATGTTTATTATCAAGCAACTTCTGATTTAGCTCCAGGTATTTGAGTTGTGCATTATAGGCTTCTTTGTAATTTCCTGTCTGCTCGTAAGCATGCGCCAGCATATCATAAGCATATTTCTCCAGATCAGGATAATTCATTGCATGAGCCTTGCTGATTGCATCAATAAAGTAAGGAATAGCCTTTTCCGGCTTCTTCTCTGCCATAAAAAGCTCACCGATATTATTTGTAGTGATTGCTTCACCTGTTTTATCACCAATTCCGGCCCGCAGTTGCCTGCTTTCAGTCATTGCTTTAAGGGCCTGTTCATTCATCCCCTTTTCTGCCATAACTGAGGATAAATAGTCAAGGCTATAGGCCATACCTTGTTTATCATCCAGTTCTTTATATAGTTGATAAGCTGATCTGAACGAGATGATGGCACTGTCCGTTTTTCCAATGTCCATAAACAACAATCCTCTGTTATTCAAAGCTGTTGCCTGCCTTGCTGTATCCTTAATTGCAACCGCAAGCAGGATAGCATGCTTGCTTACAGAATCCGCTTCTCTGTATTTTTTAAGTTTAATATAAAACACAGACATGTCTGCATACAGTTCCGAAAGCAAAGCCGTGTCTTTTACTTCTCCTAATATTCTTTCTGATTCAAAATACCATCTTAAGGATTCGTCAAATTTTCCGGCAAGATAATTCCCGGCGCCAATCAGGTAGGCGCTTTCCCCTGCAAGAGTAAATTGTTTTAACGCTATTGCTTTTTTATATGCCTGTGAGGAAAACGTTATTGTTTTGGCATAATCGCGCAGCTTATAATAACGTGCAGAATCAATTAATGAACGTATTGTTTGCCCATTTACAGTCAAACAAGTTGTGAAAAACAGTAAAACGAAAAAATACTTTTTGTTCATTATTTCCCTGATAGACAGTAAGATAGGAAAATAACTTAAAAAGAAACAATTATCGCCAATAATTATCTTTAACTATAAGTGACGTTGATTAAATAAAGTATACCATTTTGCGAAGTTATATTTCTTTTATGCGAGGCATGCCCGCAAGGGCACGAGCGCAGCTCTATCTGCGAATAGTGCGCTATTTAAAGAATTTTACAACGAAGCAGAAAGGAAAAAGAACGAGTAAGATGGTGTACTTTATTTAATCATCGTCACTAAGCAATAATTGAACATCAATCATTATTAATTGTAATTGAGGAGTCTATGCTATAAACAGATTGTTTCGTTAGTCTTTTAAGAACTGAGTTATTTCATTTGGATCAAAAATCGCTTCTTTGTCTTTATTATCATTCAGAAATTTCAGGATTTCCAGCCTGGTAGCCTCATAGTCCAGTGAATGCTCTTTTATCCCTGCAATTACCAGCTCTGAATTACTTACTTTGCGTAACTCAAAATAATAATACCCCTCCTCCATAAAAGCATCGCCCTGATGGTAGGCAGATAGAAAGGTTTTATTACCAATAACGCTCAATACCATATCTTTCCCGGTATGATAGTTTACCTTGCCCACACTATCGATTTCGTAGTATTTCAGGTGGCCTTTTTTCAGGTCCTTTTCTAAAAAATATTCATCTCCCTTTTTACCCAAAGTAGTTACTTCATGCCACCTGCCGGGCAACCAGGAAGGCACATCACAAGTACCGTCGTCAATGCTGTTTTTCAGTATTACCGGGCAACCCGACAGAAAGAACATACCAACCAACAAACTACAAACTGCAAGTCTTCTCATGAACAATGATTTTACCTTTCTTTTAAAAACAACAAAATAATGAACAAACTGGTAAAAGAGAAACAATTCTCCCCTGGTGACGTTGATTAAATAAAGTACACCATATTACGAAGTTATTATTATTTTATACGAGGCGTAAAATCTGCGAATAGTGCGCTATTTAAAGACTTTTACAACGAAGTAGAAAAGAAAAAGAACGAGTAAGATGGTGTACTTTATTTAATCATCGTCACCTACCAGTATTGATCAATCATTAAAATCTGATCACCTGTTCATAATTGGCCTGAACTCTACTATAATTTATCAGGCAGGCAATCCAATAGAATTTGCCGTATTTACCTCATAATAGGTTTCCACGCTTGTATTACCAACCTTATTGCGCAAATAAGCATCTAAATCGGCAATGCTATCCGCTTCCCAAAGGCAGGTGGCCACAGTCATATCGGCATTGGGTAATGCCTGTAATACTCTTTTTACATTAGCTTCCGGCAGATTAGGAAGATGCTCCTGAGCTGATTGCCAAAAAATCGCCGGATTGTTGATCGTGTGATTTACTAAAATAATCATAACATTTTTTTTAAAGGTGAATTTATAAATCAGAAAAAGTTGAGTTTAAATTTATGTTTGCAACAGTAACCCTTGAATCATTGTTTTTATAATAGTTGGTAGTTAATACAAAGGTTATTACATCAATTATCACCTTTAAAACCAGGAAAACAGTGAGATTACTGATATGTATAAAGGCCGGCACCAGTATGCATAAATGCATAGGCATTACCCGAAGAAGCGGCAATGAAGCAAGCTGGCCTATTTTCACCACCGTATTTTTATTTTGAACCTTGTGCTGAATGAAATTGACTATCTGAAAGACAATAAAAACCAATAAAAAATCCTTAAAGAAGTCCCACTGGAAAGGCCCTGATTTGGGCATAATTGATAGAAAAACAAAGTACACAAGATGAAAAAAACTAAAAAACAGAAGAAAACCCCAGGCAGCAGAAATAGCTAATCCTCGGTCAGTTTTTTCATTTTTTTCAAATATTTTTATACCACTCACATCCATATTTTTGGTAGTAAGTATATCAAGAAAACAGAAAAAACCATAAAGCATATTCTGTGAAAAATATAACCAAACAAGCGTAGTGAAAATGCCGGGATTATGTTCATACTTGTAAACGAGAAAGATATTAACGCCCAATAAAACCCAAAAGGAAGGATCAATTAATATTTTTCTAAGGGAATATTTCATCTGTATTCTGATTTGAAGCGTTGCATCAACCAACAGAACGAAAATAATATACATATCCTGAAAACCAAATACCATTTATGTGGTATTTTCATACCATTACATACCCAAAAACGCCATCATATAATGTACAAAATTCCAAGTGGTTTTTACAGGCAGATAAAAGTGTACACTGTTTCAGATGATTCAGGCTTGTAAGTTTGCAGATATTTTATACTTTTATTGAAATTTACAAGTAAAACATAATTTTCGGGTTTAAAAGTTTCCTCGTATGATCAATATTAAGATTTTAGCTATTCTCTTAGTTCTGCTTATTACTGCAAGTTGCAGCGTTTCAAAAAGGACCTATAACTATCCATTAAGCGCTGAAAACCAACAGAAAATATACGATATTTGTAATTACAGTAAAACATTCGGACAACTCGATACAAAAATTCAAACAGATTCGCCATACCATCTTTATCTTCAGTCTGGCTTTTACGATCGCGACCATTTTTCTTTAACGCTTACCGCAGATGACAGGAGCGATAGTAGTTCTTTCAGAATCAGCATGTGTGCAAGCAAAGGGAAATCTTTCGTAAAGGGAGTATCAAAACACCAGAAAAAAGCTTTTCTACAGGAGATTGATTTGGCTATCAAGGGCAATAGTGCAGATTTAGCATCTGAACAACAGAATTAAGATTTTCCTGAATTTTACTGGCAGTATTATTACGCATGGCATTGCTATGTGTATCACTTTGCCATAATATCCTATCTGGACTTATAAAAGATTTGGGGTTTCCGCATAATCCAATACATATGAATACGCCGCTGCAATAGAATTGCAACCGAATATTTAAACACCAATAATAATTTATAGACTCCGGAATTGGAATTAGTGTACGTAACACGCTACATTGGCCAATTTCACATTAGATTTTAGTAGTGTTTCCTGGTTGGTACAATATAATTGAGCATCAGTAAAAGATGTACCTAAAGCATAACCGGTATTGATGGTTGTATCTGAAACCCAATAAAAACCACGTTGGAAACCATAATCACAGGTACAAGTAAATGGTCCATTATTATTGCTCGACTTTTGGCAAGAAGTAATAGCAAGTGCTAATGCAGCAATAAAAAGCAGAGGTTTTCTCATAATTCAGTATTTACCGCTGTAAATATAATGCGTTTTTTTTGGTTTTTTCAGCCATAAATATTTATTAGGCTACAAAAATATTTTTGCCAACATCAAGGCAGTAAAATATTATTCAACCAATAATACTATTATTGCTATGACGGCGTTATATTTAAAACCAAATTCAATTACCATTTATGAACAAACTAACATTATTACTTGTGTTATTTCCATTTACATTATTGGCCCAAAAAGCTAGTCAGGATAGTAAAGTAATACTAAAATCCTATACCCTTCATTTCGAAAAGAACATGGTTGTTAGCCACACTATACCAGATAAAAACAAACCAGGTAAATCTGAAATGAAGGTGGAAGGGCCAGGTGAAATGGAATTCGGAAAGGATACAATGATCACTGCCCGGCAAAGGATACAGCAGGAAAACACAACACCTGATTGGGAATATGCCGGCGCTACTGCCGATAAAGTAACTATTAAATGTCCCTCCTACCCCGACCTGAAAGGCGATAAATTTATTTACGATCATAAAACCGATAAAGCCATGCTAACAGGTCATATAACAATTGTTGACCACGGAGTGGAAAAGCAAATCGGGGAAACTATTTATTTAGATTTTTCCGACAATGTTTACAAAATCCTCAGCTTCAAATAATATAGCTGAGTTATCACCTTTATGCTAATCGCATGCAGCAATTGGCAATCTTTATTTAGGCTGATTTTTCTTCATTACCAGTCTGTTTATTATAATAAAAATAAACTCACTCATCAACCCACCCATTATAAGTGGTAAACCCAGCGGATTATGTTCGGTTTTCAACCAGGCGCCTATGCAAATGGTAATAAATGAAAGGAGTATAAAAATGGCTGGAAAGTATTTCATGCTGCGAAAATAACAATTCCCTGATTTTTCGGAAATTGAGAAATATTTTCGGTTACATGATTTTTTACTAAATTTATGTAAATATCCGCCTTATGAAATTACTACTTATCATACTGCTTTCATTTCCTGTTGTATCATTTGCTCAGCAAAAAACAACCCAAAATGTACCTGGTGATGGCTCATTCAAGTATATTAGTTCCGAGATGACATTTATAAATGGCCCGGTTAATTCAGATGATGATTACAATACAATGCTGACTAAAGCCAGTGACAATGTAAGGCTTAAAGGCAATGTAGAATTCACTATCGGCATCACTCATATCAAGTGTGATACTGCCATAATTAATAACGACAGAAAATCATTGACAGCTTCAGCAATAAGTATAACATGCAATCAATATCCTGTGCTGAAAGGTGATGAGATAATTTATGATCAGCACTCAAAGCAAGCCATACTCAAAGGGCATATCAAGGTGATTGATAACGGAGTCGGGAAAACCATTGGGAAAATAATCTATCTCGATTTCTCGCACGAAAGTTATAAGGTAACTGATTTCAGGTAGGATGCTCCAGCTTAATTCTGGTAAATTAATTTCCTTCCGGCGGAAGTAAATACCTATAATTTATAATTTCCGGAGCTTTTGATTTTCCAGCAGATATAATTCACTTTCTCATCTTTGTTGATTCAGCAAATTCCTATACTTTTACAAAATGAGAAAGTCTCTATTATTGATGTGCCTGATGGTTTCCTTACTGAGTATGTTATTTAGCTGCAGGTATGAGCGGATATATTACCACAGTAAGACAGGGCATTACAGGTCGGCAAAAGTGCGTAAAAATCTCCCCTGGTTCAATTCGGGAGAAAAAGGATATAACAAAGCAGCAAGACATACTATCCACAGGTGGGACCGCAATTTCAGATAGTCATTTTGCTATCATTTCAGCGGGCTTAATACCCGCTGAAATGATAGAATAGAATTGATTATGATTTTGCGGCAGCAACCTTCTTTTTCACTGCAACCTTTTTATTTACAGGCTCCTTTTTTACAGGCTCCTTTTTTATTACAGCTTTCAGTTTGCATTTTACAGCCACAACTATATGGTTGGCAGTATAACTGATTTCAGGCTCAGCATTTACAATTTCAAATTCAGAAGGAACTTCCTTTTTTATCTTGTCCAGATTTATTGAATTGATTCCTTCTTTAGTCTTTATTTTCCTAATGAATATTACCATAATGTTATTTTTTTGGTACACAAATTTACCTCTTGACTATCACTTTCAATGTTAAGTTTTTTTGGAGTAGTACAAATTATCAAAAACTGCAATAAATAAGTGCAATAAATATTTTTTTCTTTTTTTGGGCAGAAAATTAATTTTCAGTTTATATTTGCCAAGTAATCAATATCGACGCTGACACCATGTCGCAAAATAAGCCTCACTAAATTGTGGGGCTTTTCTTTTTATTGCTGCAAACTATAAAGCAACTATATCGTATTTTGATTTGCAATTTGCCAATTGCTTACTATATTTACAAAAAAGTACCTGATGAAAAACATTTTTACACTTTTACTTCTTAGTGGTGTTTTCTATTTATCTTCCTGCGGCAGTGGAGCCAACGACCCTATACCCGTTGTGCCACCGGCCGATTCCGTAAAAAACGGCAGTTACTTAAGCGCCTGGTTTTTAAGCGACCAGTTTTATATATGGGACCTTACCGTTAATTCTATACCTGTTTACAACCTTCATTCCAGTGTTATCTACAATGCCACAGATTCATTGTGGGAGTGCAGGGTATTGTGCACTGATGCCACTAAAAGGCTTATGGACCTCAATTTTATGGCAGTAGGCAGTACGCCAACCGGAACTTATACTGTAGTTGATAACAAATCTACTCTTACCGACTACTCGCACGGCGAAAACAAAACCTATTCAATAGGTATTGGTAGTGTTGTTACCCTCACGCAATCAAGTTATCCGGTTAAGGGCCTGATGAACCTGAATCTTAATTATAACCATAGTACAGTTTATGCTACGGATAGTTTCAAAATAAACAACTAATCATACTTGGTGCAGGCCTTTTTGCCTGCACTTTTTTTAGGATCACATATTATATTTACACATTATAACATAGCCGTTAAAAGTAAAAATCCCGGCAAAATGGAGAAGATTTCAAGTAGCCATGCGCAGTCGTTCGTAACAAATGTACGACCGATTCATTCTTGTTAAAAACGAAAAGGTTAGAAATGCAGTCACCCATCCAAAAAGCAACACTATATCAATTAACTTACACTGCTAAGGAACGTTGATGAAATAAGTTCCACCATATTGCGAAGTTATATTTCTTTTATTAACTGCCATAGCTTTAGCGAAGGCATGTTATTAACTGCCATAGCTTTAGCGAAGGCATGTTTTAT